>JBEHXY010000227.1:0-6563 GCA_048498455.1 Planctomycetota bacterium
ACTCAGAACTCAGGACTCAGAACTCGCCCCTCACCACGAAACAAAAAACGACAAACTCACCGACCCCCACGTGTCCCACCCCCGCTGCCCCTTGAACTCCGCCGACTCGCTCGTCCAGCTATACGTAAATTCAAAATGCTTCAAAAACCGGTGCGACAACCCATACTCCACCCCGAACACCCCATGCACCGGCGACACCGTCACCGGATCCCGATCCGAAAACGTGTCCCCCTCCAGCAGCCCATTCCGCGCCACCAGCTCCCCATACGGCCTCACGAAAAAATAAAACGACTGCTTCCGCAAAACGTCTTCCAGCGAAAATGGCCCCCCCGCCGCCGGCGCGCGAAACGTGAAATCCGCCGGCAACGACATCCGCCCCGGACCAAAATCGTCCGGCATGTTCCACCCCACACGCACGATCCCCCCCGCGTGCACCTCATCCAGCAGCGACCCCACCGTGAACCCCACCTCCGGCATCACCTGCACCCGCGGCGCCCACGGCTGCCAACCTTCCGGCGGCGTCCACGCATCCCACCGCCACCGCCGATCATACTTGATCATGAAATCCGGCTCGTCGTTCACCTGGTTCCCCCAGCCCCGCGGCATCCGGTAATCGAAAAAGTGATGCACCATCTCCTGCGCATTCTGCGCCAGCGAACTCGGCCCCAATATCCCCACGTCCACCTCCAGCGATTCATACGTCGGCAGCTTCAGCGTCCGGTTCGCACGCTGCACAAAAAGCCCCCCGTACGTGAACCCCGCAAATGGACGATCATTGAAAATCGGCTGCGTCTGCTCAAACCGTTCCGGCGTGTACATCGTCAACGCCCCCACAAACCCCATCGCATAATCCGTCTGCCCCGGATCAAACTCATTGTTGATCGACGGCACCCGCCCCACCAGCGAATCCACCCACGGCGCCTGCCACGAAACCGACGCCCCCACGCCCGACGTGTAATGCCGGTCATGCCGATCGATCGGCTTCGCCCACCCACCGTCATTTTCCCAATAGAGTGTCGCCCGCACCGCCGATTCCCCCTCCCGCGCCGCCGCCAGTTGCGCCGCCTGCAGCACCGCCGGATGCAGCGACAACGTCCCCGATCCCATCCCGCTTTCCCCCGCCTCTCCCGCCGCAAACGCTCGCCCCGCCATCGCCACAGCGCCCGCCACGCTCCAGATCATCCGCCGCATCATGCGCCCTCCAGTCATTGCGAGCCCGTCATCACCACCCGCTCACCCCCCTACCCATCACGGCACAAATTTATACTTTTCCAGCAGTCCCCGAATCTCCCGCGCCGCCGACTCATGCGCCCGCAGGCTGTTCTGCAGGTACGACCGCAGCTCCCCATCCTGCACCATCGGCAGGATCACCGAAATCAGGCTGCTCTCCCAGTCATGGTCGATCTGCATGTTCATCAGGATGTCCCGCTGGAAATCCGCGTTGCTGTCGCTCCGGATCACCTTCTCCTGCCGGTCCTCCATCACCTTCTGCGCCCGCGCCGCAAAATCATCCCCCCGCCGAAACGTCAAATCCACCTTGTGCTTCGCCGCCCACTTCTTCAATTGCCGCTGCAGATCCCCATGCACGTCCGACAGCCGGCTGAAAAAGGCCTTCGCCTCCGGATGAATGTTCCGCAGCAGCGGCGTCGTCGCATAAAACGCCAGCTCCATCTTCTGCGTGTGCCCCCGGTTCAACATCGTCAGCGCCTCGTGCACCTGCGCGTCGATCGCTCCCGAACTCCCCGCCGGCTGCGCCTGCGGCGCCTTCATCGACTGGCACGCCCCCAGCGCCAGCACCGCCGCCATCGCCGCCGCTGCGCCCACACGTCCCATCGCCGCTCCTTCTGCCGACCGCCGCCTCACGCCACGTTGTCCTGGATCAGCCCCGCGTTGAACAGTGCCGCCTTGATCAGCCCGCGCGTGTTGCTCGACACCTCCCACAGCGGCAACCGCATCTCCCCGCTGTCCCGCCCCAGGATGTGCATCGCCGTCTTCACCCCCATCGGGTTCCCCTCCAGGAACAGCGACTTGATCAACTCAAAATGTTTCAGATGAATCTCCCGCGCCTCCGCCGTCTGGCCTTCCTTGAACGCATCCACCAGCCGCCGAATCTGCTTCGGGATGATGTTGCTCGCCACGCTGATCACCCCCGCCGCCCCCACCGCCATCATCGGCAGCGTCAGCGAATCATCCCCCGACAGCACCGGAAAGTTCATCGCGCACAACTCGCTGCACGAATCCAGGCTCCCCGTCGCCTCCTTCATCGCCACGATGTTCTTGAACTCCCGCGCCAATCGACCCACCGTCGTGTTCGCCATCGTCACCCCCGTCCGGCCCGGAATGTTGTACAGCACGATCGGCAGTTCCACCTTCCGCGCAATCTCCGCGAAATGACGGTACATCCCCTCCTGCGTCGGTTTGTTGTAATACGGGTTGACGATCAGCGCCCCATCCGCGCCCGCCCGCTTCGCAAACGCCGTCAAATCCAGCGCCTCGTCCGTCGAGTTGCTCCCCGTCCCCGCGATCACCTTCATCCCCGTCCCCCGCGCCGCCTGCACCGCGATCTCGATCACCTGGTGGTGCTCTTCATGCGACAGCGTCGGCGATTCCCCCGTCGTCCCCACCGGCACGATCCCGTTCGTCCCGCCCTTCGCCTGGAACTCGATCTGCTTCTCAAATGTCCCCCGGTCCAGCTTCCCATTCTTGAACGGCGTGACCAGGGCGGTGATCGATCCCGAAAACATGACCTCTCCAGCGAACGTGACAACAGGCGGCTCTCTGCCGGGAAACCGCCAATTGTAGCACGCCCCCACCCACCACGGGAACCGATCCGTAAACAGCGCCCCCTCTCCACACCTTCAGCGCCGTTGCAACCCAGAGAAAAGCAGCCCCACCCCCACCCAAATCACGCCCCTCTCTTTCGTGTCTTTCGTGGCCATTCCCGTCGAACGCCCCCCACCCAGCCCCCGCCTCAATACGCGCTGTACAACCGCCCCGTGCCATCCGTCTCCGTCGTCGTGTTCGCCTGGATCGTCCCCACCTTCTCCCGGAATATCCACCCCACGCCCGCCCCCGGCTCCCCCGCGACCCCCGTCGATCCCTTCGCCGCCCCCACCGGCAGCGGCGGAATCTCCCGCAGGTACGGACCATACATCGCCGTCGATGAGGGCGTCTTCGAAATCTTCCCGCTCGAATCCGTATACAACGTCATCGCGCTCGCAAATTCCCCCGCCGTCGGAAGCCTGCCCCCGTGCTCCGAACAATACATCGCAATCGCCTTCCGCATCACCGCCAGGTTCCCGCTCAGCGACAGCTCCACGCCCCCGGCGCTCGCACGACTGAACCGCGGCAGCGTCACCGCCGCCAGCACCCCCATCAGCACCACCACCACCACCGCCTCAATCAGGCTCAGCCCCCAAAGTCGTTGTGCACGTCCACCCATGGCGCTCTCCAGGTCCTGCGCGCATGACGCCGCAGATCGGTCCTATACCGTTGGTCATCGGACCTACCACCCGTTTACTTGACTGCCCGAACCGGTGATTCCCTCTCGCGAATGCCCGCCCTCCCCCTCGCGCCCCCCCGCCCCCTCTCGCCGCTGTTTTCACACCCACCGCCACTTTCCGGGAACCATTACCCACACCCGAACGTTATACTAACACCCGAACTGCGCGCCCCGAGACAAGGACCGCACCATGCCGCCCAACCACCTTTCGCCACCCCTCCCTACACCCCCCCAAACCCCCACGCGCTCCCCCGAAGGCGGTGTCTGTTTTTGGCAAAACCATGATAAACATCGAAGAAAACTCGAGGTCCCGATGATAAACACCGGCAAAAACTCAACGTTTTTTCCCAAAACCATGATAAACACCGGCAAAAACCCCACACTTTCCCCCCGGTTCAGCGCCAAACCCGCCCTCCCTCCCAACACGGGGGCCGCCCCATGCCCCTCTCTTCCATCCACCTCCCACCGCCAACCCCCCCCGCATCACCCCGCCACCGGCGGCCGCCCCGCCCGCCCCGTCGGGTCCGCGTTGATCACTTCCGAGTACAACCCCGACACTCCGCCCTCCACCGGCGCATCATCCAGCATGAACAGCGCCGAAAATACCCCCTCATACCCCGCCCACCGCGCGATCGCCGACAGATCCTCCCGGCTCGCCCCCAGCTTCAGCAGCTTGTCCACCGCCATCCCCACCTCCGCAAACGGCGCGTCCGCACGCGCCTTCGCCGTCCGCATCACGCTGTCGATCCAGTCCCCGGACAGCGGCTTGTCGATTACGTCCGCCCACAACTCCCGCAGAAACTCTTCACGCGTTGCCACATCTTCCCTTTCAAAAAGTCGCCCAATGCTCCGCCCGATTCACTCCGCCTGCCACACCGTCACCCCTGCCGGCGGCACCTCCGCCGTCCCGAAAATCAGCCGCCCCTTCCCCGCCGGCGCCTTCTGTGGCGTGTCCGTGAAATTCGTCGCCACCCAGAACCCCTCCCGCCAGTCCATCATGAACCCCTCCTCAAACCGCTCCGCCTTCACCCCCGCCCGCTCATACACCCCGCGCATCACCTCTGCCTCCAGCCCCCCCGTCTTGGAATCCACGCCGATGTACGTCACCGATCCCTTGCCCAGCTTCCGCGTCACCACCGCAGGCTTGTTTTCATAGAACTGGTTCGTGTGCGTCGCAAGAACCCTCGTCCCATTTTCAGGAGCCAACACCTCCCCCCAGCTCACCCACTCATAAACGTCCTGGTCGGTCTTCACCTGCCCCACCATCGGAGCCGGCAATGTGTCATAAAACGAGATCTTCGCCCCGATCAAATCCAGGATCGGCTGCGCCCACGGCCCTTCCCACAACCAGCCGCGACGATCCTTCTGCCCCGTCCGGCACGTCAGCACCAGGTTCCCCCCGTTCTCCACGTACGCCCGCCACCGACCGACAAGTTTCTCATCCACCATCTGGTACGCCGGCGCAATCACGAACGGATACTGCTCCCAGCCCTTCTCCTCCGTTATCACATCCACCGGCGCCCCGGACCGCTTCGCGGCGCCGTAAAGCTTCAGCAGGTGCCCATACGTGTTCCACGCAATGTTCTGCTTGTGATTGTCGATATCCCAGCGATTCTCAAAACTATACAAAAACGCCGTCCGCCGCGCCGCATAATCCGCCGGCATCACCGCCCCCTCTTTCCGCATCGAACGCAGCTGCGCAATTTCCTCCGCCGCCTGCCGATACTGCTCCCCGCCCGTTGACGGCGTCACCCCGTCCGTCCCCACAAGCCCGTAGTGATACATCTCCGCCCCCGCCCGCGCCTCCCGAAAACGATACGTGCAGACGAGCGAACTTCCCGCCGCAAAGGAGCGCATGATCCACAGGTGCACCGCCCCCGGATAAGGCTGCGGATTCACATCCCCCCAGTTCACCTGCCCCGGCTGGAGTTCCATGACCCCGCCGATGCCGTTGATATTGCGGAAGAAATCGTGCGCAAACGACAGCGTCGCCGCACTCCCCATCCGGAATCCCAGCGGCCCCTCGTTGAGGTTCCCGTGCGCCGGGTAAATCGTAAACGTCGCCAGTTCCAGATCCTTCGCCGAAAGGTTCGGGTTCACGGCCGCGAAATCGTGCATGAAATTGGTGGTGACCCACTGCCGCCCCCCGACATACTTGCGAAGCGCTTCCGCCTGCATCCGCAGATAGTCGGCGGCTTCGTCGGCAAACCAGCGCTGCGAATCCAGGATCGCATGCGGATTAAGCTGTGCGACGAGTTCCTTTTCGTTGGGCAGCCGCACCTGCTCAAACGTCTGATAGCGCTGCGACCAGAACGCATTCCCCCAGTCCTTGTTCAAAGCATCGATCGTTCCATATTTCTTCCTCAGCCAGGCCCGAAAGCTCGCCTGGCTGTCAGGATCAAACGAAGGTTCCTTCCCGTAATGACTCAGCTCGTTGTCCAACTGCCAACCCCACACGGCGGGGTTGTTGGCGTAGTGCTGGGCGAGGCGCTCGTTGATCCGCTGCACGTAGGCACGATACAGCGGCGAACTCCAGTTCCCCTGCTGACGCGTGCCGTGCTCCATGCGGCGGCCGTTGGCGTCGATCATCAGCACTTCGGGGTGGTTCTTCGACATCCACACCGGCGGAGCGGCGCTGGGCGTGCAGAGAATGACCTTCAGGCCGTTGTCGGCGCAGAGTTTCACGACGCGGTCAAGCCAGGAGAAATCGTAATGGCCTTCCTCCGGTTCCATGAAGGTCCATGCAAACTCGCCGAGGTGGACAAACTCCATGTGCAGATTCTTGATGTTCCGGATATCGCGTTCCCACTGCTCCTGCGGCCAGGCCTCGGGATAGTAGTAAACGCCGATCTGCATCATGTCGGCCGCGGGAAACCACTTGGCGCGGGAAGCGGTGCTGAGATCAGTCGTCGACAAGGTGGTGCCCTCTGCCTTCGCCGCCGGCTTGGTGTACTGCGTGCAAGCGCCCACGGCCGCGGCGAGGATCATGCCTGCCGCCGCCAACACGAATCGACCCGCCATGCGTTTCCTCCAGAGTGCCAGATAGGAGATCGGTGGTTAC
>JBEHXY010000228.1:0-6550 GCA_048498455.1 Planctomycetota bacterium
GCGTACGCCCAGCGGTTGACCGTGGTCGGCCCAAACGCAAATCCCGATGATAAACACCGAAAAAAAACACAGCTTTTCCATCAATCCCATGATAAACACCGAGCAAAACCCCAAACCGCAACTCCCGAAAGCCGCGCCCTTCCCGCCACCCCCACATTTCAACCCCCGCCACCTGCTCCACCCTCCCCCCTTCCGCTACAATACCTTTCTCCTCTCACCCAGGGATCACGGATGATCTGCACCTCCGCCACCTCCTACAAACGCAAGCGCTGGCTCGTCCCTGCCCACGACCAAGCCGCCGTCGACACCCTCGCCCAAGCCCTCCGCATCCCCCCGCTCCTCGCCCAGCTCCTCGTCCAGCGAAACCTCACCGACCCCGCCGCCGCGCAAGACTTCCTCGATCCCAAATTCAAAAATCTCTGCTCCCCTTACCTCCTCCCCAACATGCACCCCGCGGCGGACCGCATCGTCGCCGCCGTCCGTAACCACGAAAAAATCACCCTCTACGGCGACTACGACGTCGACGGCATCACCGGCACCGCCATGCTCTGGCACACCCTCAAGGCCGCCAACGCCAACGTCGAAACCTACATCCCCCACCGCGTCGACGAAGGCTACGGCCTCAACACCGAAGCCGTCAAAACCCTCCTCGATGCCGGCACACAACTCCTCGTCACCATCGACTGCGGCTGCTCCGCCATCGACCCCATCACCTACGCCCGCTCCCGCAACACCGACGTCATTGTCTCCGACCACCACGAATTCCCCAGCTCCGGCGACCTCCCTCCCGCCACCATCGTCCACCCCCGCCTCCCCCTCAGCACTCAGCACTCAGCACTCAGCACTCCGTACCCCAACCCCGACCTCTGCGGCGCCGGCGTCGCCTTCAAACTCGCCTGGGCCGTCGCCCAAAAACTCTGCAACACCGAAAAAGTCAACGACGCCTACCGCGCCCTGCTGATGGAATTCACCGCCCTCACCGCCCTTGGCACCATCGCCGACGTCGTCCCCCTCACCGGCGAAAACCGCATCCTCGTCAAGTACGGCCTCAGCCAGCTCGCCCGTACCCAACTGCCCGGCCTCCGCGCCCTCATCCACGCCGCCGGCTACGGCATCGACTCCGACCGCAAACTCGATTGCACCGCCGTCGGCTTCGCCCTCGCCCCGCGCCTTAACGCCGCCGGCCGCATGGGCCACGCCCGCGAAGCCGTCGAACTCCTCACCACCGCCACCGCCCCGCGCGCCGAAGAACTCGCCGTCTACCTCGAAGAACAAAACCGCACCCGCCAATCCACCGAACGCAAAATGGCCGACCTCGCCAAACAACAACTCGAAACCCAAAACTGGAAACTCGAAACCCCCTACGTCCTCGTCGCCTCCGATCCCTCCTTTCACGCCGGCGTCGTTGGCATCGTCGCCTCGCGCCTCGTCGACGCCTTCCACCGCCCCGCCTTCGTCCTCTCCAGCTCAAGCGGCGAACTCCACGGCTCCGCACGCTCCATCCCCACCTTCGACCTCCACCTCGCCATCGACCACGTCCGCGACCTCCTCATCTCCGGCGGCGGACACGCCATGGCCGGCGGCGTCAAACTCCCCCTTGAAAACCTCGACGCCTTCCGCCAACGCCTCAACGACTACGCCCGGGAAAAGCTCTCCGACGACGCCCTCATCCCCACACTCCCCGTCGACGGAACCCTCTCCCTCGCCGACTGCACCCCCGCCACCATCAGCCACCTCGAACGCCTCGAACCCTTCGGCCGCGGCAACCCGCGCCCCCGCTTCCTCCTCGAAAATGTCCGCCTCGCCGCCCCGCCGCGCCGCGTCGGCGCCACCGGCGCCCACCTCCAACTCACCGTCTCCTCGCCCCCCAACCTCGCCCGCTGCATCGCTTTCAAGATGGGCGACCTCGAACCCCACCTTCCCGTCGGCTCCGACCTCCACCTCGTCGTCGAACCCAAGATCGACACCTTCAACAACATCACCAAGGTCGACCTCGTCCTCATCGACCTCGCCCGCTGCAGCAACGAACCCTTCGCCCTGCCCTGATTTTCGTGAGCGTTTCTGAACGGGGGAAAACGATGATCAAAACCGCTCGATACGCAGCCCAAACTCCCCAACCCGCACCACATTCCCCGCCCGAACAATGGGTGCATGCACCCGCTCCAACAAATCCCCCATCCCCTTTCCCTCCGCCCCGGTCACCACCACTGCATCACAGACTTCCTCACCCTCCACGAACCGCGACAAAGCGCCCACCGACTTCCCATCCACCACCACCACCCGTCGCCCCGAAAACTCCCACGCCATCATCCCCTCCGCCATCCACACCAACTTCGCCCCGCCCACAACAATCGCATCCCCCTCCGCCATGAGCGTCGGCTTCGCCACTAGTTCCTGCACCGCCCCGCCCGCCCGCGTAAATTCCCCCGCCCGCCACGCCGCCTTCGACACCACCACCGCCCCCGGCCGATATTCTGCAATGACGGAAGCCGCATCCCGCGCATGCACCTCGTCCAGCCCCATCACCACCATCCCCGCAATCCGCCGCACCCCCTCCACCCGCAGCGCCGGCCCCACCGCCCGTTCCATCGGCGTCATCACCTCCCGCGATCCCGCATCCACCACCCACACCGCCCCATCGGGCATCCGCACCACCATCGCACTCGCGATCCCCACGCGCAACACCTCCACCCGCAACTCCCCGCGCGGCATCATTAACGCATACCACCCCGCCACCACCACCATCGCCCCTGCCGCCAGGTTCACCACCATCGCCCGCGAAACCCCCACCCGCCGCCGCACCGCCCAAACAATCCACACCACGTACACGCAAATCACCACGCCCCAGGCCGGCGCCCGCACGCTCGCCGCACTCCCCGGCACCATCGCCAGATGCTCCACCACCCACACCATCAGCCGCCCCGCCAACGCCGTCACCGGTGCCACCCACGCGCCCGCCACCGAACTCACCACCTCCACTCCCACCTGCAGCGCACTGGCCACCATCGCCAGCGCCACCACCGGCAGCGCCGCCATCCCCGTGAACACCCCCAGCGGATTCACCTTCCCAAAATGCAGGGCCACCAGCGGCATCGTCGTCGCCACGCCGATCCCATTCGCCACCAGCAGCGCACAGACCGCCCGAATCACCCGCACCTGCATCCGAGCCCACCACGTCCCCGCCAGCCCGGCAATCGCCTTCTCCCGTTCGATCCACGCCGCAAACACCGCCCCATACACCCGCTCCGCAAACACGATCAGCCCCGCCGTTCCCACAAAACTCAGCTGGAATCCTGCATCCAGCACATCCGCCGGCCGCCACAACAGCACCACGATCGCCGCCGCCGCCAGCGTGTTGAGCGTCACCGCCGGCCGCCCCAGCAGCCGCGCGATGACCACCATCACCACCGCCACCGCCGCCCGCACCACCGGCGGCCCGCATGGCGTCGCCAGCACATACCCCAGCACCGCCGCCGCCACCACCACCTCGCGCCACCGCGGCCGCATGGGCACCATCCGCAGCAGCCCCCACACCATCCCCGCCACGAACACCACGTGCGCCCCCGAAATCGCCAGCAGGTGCGCCACCCCCGCATCCGAAAAGGCCCGCGTCACTTCATCAATCACCGGCTCGCGCACGCCCAGCAGCAGCGCCTCCATCGCATACCCCGCCTCCACATCCTCCCGCGCCGTGTGCTCCAGCAGCTTCCCCCGCAGAAACGCCCGCCCCCGCGCCAGCCAACTCTCCCCGCCTGCGCCGCGCTCCAGAAAAATCGTCCCCACCTCGCGCGGCACCCGCACCTCCGCAAACACCCGGTCGGCCGCCAGCACCGCCCGAACATCCATCGCCCCGGGATTCTCCGGCCCACTCGGCCGCCGCAGCCATCCATGCACCTCGATCAAATCCCCGCGCCGCACCTCGATCCCCGCCCGCGTCTTCACCCGCACCCAGCCCGCCGCCTCCACCCACCCGCGATCGCTCAGCAGCCCCTCCGTCCATCCCACCCAGATCGCCCCCGCCCGTCCCGCGTTCATCGGCGGCACCACCACCCGCACCCGGGCCGTCACCGGCCTCTCCGCCTCGCTGGCAAACCGCGCGACATGCACCGTCTCCACCGCTGACTGGTCCACCCGCCACACCGCCGCCCCTGCGAAAAAAAGGGCAACCGCCATCCACGCCCCCGCCCGTCGCCACCGCGCCACATCCGCCAGCAGCCACGCACCCCATGCCGCCACCGCCAGCCCAATCGCCGCCGCCGCGGGCACCTCGACCGCGCGCCCCGCCGCCATCCCCGCCACCCATAACCCAGCCGCCAGCACCAGCGGATGCCGCCACATCCACCCCGCCGCCGGCTTTTCTATGGTTGTGCTTGCCACGCCGCCCACCGTAACGGCCGCGCCGGCAGCGTCAACAGAAATCCATTCAAGCGGCGCTCCCCCGCATTCGCGCCAGCTTTGGCCTCGCCCGTTTTTCCCGCTACAATCCTCCCTATGAATGTCAGCCTTTTCGTCACCTGTCTCACCGATCTCTTCGCCCCCCAGGTCGGCATGGCCACCGTCAAAGTGCTTGAACACTTCGGCTGCAAAGTGGATTTCCCCGAGGCCCAGACCTGCTGCGGCCAGCCCCAGTACAACAACGGCTACCCCGGCGAAGCCCGCGCGCTCGCCGAGCGCATGATCCGCGTCTTCAAGGACAGCCAGTACGTCGTCACCCCCTCGGGCTCCTGCTGCGCCATGATCCGCGAGCACTACCCGCTGCTGTTCAAGGACGACAAAAAGTGGGAGGTCGAAGCGACCGAGTTCGTCGCCAAAACTTACGAGTTCGTCGAATTCGTCACCAAGATCCTCAAGGTCGACGTCTCCGCCCTCAAGCTGCCCCAGCAAACCAACATCACCTATCACTACACCTGCCACACCCGCGGCCTGCACATGAACGAAGGCCCCTGCGTCGCCATGGTCAAGCAGCTCGGCAACGCTGCCTTCGTCCCCCTCGAAAAATATGACCAGTGCTGCGGCTTCGGCGGCACCTTCGCCGTCAAGTACACCGACATCTCCGCCGCCATCGTCAAGGACAAGATCGCCTGCGGCAACAAGACCCACGCCGACGTGATGATCGTCAACGACGCCGGCTGCGCCATGAACATCGCCGGCGCCTGCCACCGCTACGGCGCGCAGTTCAAGCCGAAACACGTCGCCGAACTGCTCGCCGATGCCATCGACACCGCACCCCTCAGCACCCAGTCCTCCGCACTCAGCACTTCTCCACAGGTGACCGCGTGACCATCCAGGAAAGCGACGTCGCGCCGCCGGCGCACGAGCCCCCCAACCCCAACCTCCTCACCGATGCCAGCCTGAAGCATCCGCCCCACAAGCCTGTCCGCGGCATGGCGCTGCCGGTGTTCAATCCCGATTTCAAAGCCACCGCCCACGCGGCCGCCCTCGACGAACTGCTGCACGACGCCCACGAAAACTCCATCGTAAAAAAGTGGTATGACCGCAAAAACCTGCTTGCCGCGGAACTGCCCGACGCCAACGGCCTTCGCTCCCTCGCCGGCAATATCAAGGCCCACTGCCTCGACCACCTCGATTACTACCTCGAGCAGTTCGCCGACAACGTCGCCAGGGCGGGCGGCCACGTCTACTTCGCCTCCAACGCCGAGGAAGCCAACCAGATCGTCATCGACATCGCGCGGAAAACCAACTCCAAGCTGGTCGTCAAATCCAAGTCCATGGTCTCGGAGGAAACCGAGCTCAATCACGCCCTTATCGCCGCCGGGATCGATCCCGTCGAAACCGATCTCGGCGAGCTGATCGTCCAGATCGCCGGCGACCACCCCTCGCACCTCGTCTATCCCATCGTGCACATGCGCGCGAAGCAGATCGGCGAAGTCTTCGCCAAGTTCTTCAACGTGCCCTTCACCGACGACCCGCAGCAGCTCGCCGAGATGGCCCGCGTCTACCTGCGTGAGCGCTTCGCCCAGGCCGACATGGGCGTCTCGGGCGTCAATTTCGCCTGTGCCGACACCGGCTCGATCTGCGTCTGCACCAACGAAGGCAACGCCCGCATGTGCACCTCCCGCATGCGCGTCCACGTCGCCATGATGGGCATGGAAAAACTCATCCCGCGCTTCGCCGACCTGCCCGTCTTCCTCAAGCTCCTCGCCCGCTCCGCCGGCGGCCAGCCGCTCACCCAGTACACCAACATCGTCACCGGCCCCAAGCGCGACGGCGAACGCGACGGACCCGACGAACTCCACGTCGTCATCATGGACAACGGCCGCTCGCGCATTCTCGCCTCCGACTACCGCGACACCCTCCGCTGCATCCGCTGCGGCGCCTGCCTCAACGCCTGCCCGATCTACCGCAAAGTCGGCGGCCACACCTACGGCTCGATCTACCCCGGCCCCATCGGCGCGCTGATCACGCCGCTCTTCAACGGCCTCGAACACCACGAACACCTCCCCCAGGCCACCAGCCTCTGCGGCGCCTGCTACGAAGCCTGCCCCGTCAAAATCAACATCCCCGAAATGCTCATCGCCATGAAAGGCGA
>JBEHXY010000229.1:0-6543 GCA_048498455.1 Planctomycetota bacterium
GCCGTACCGCTTGTGCGTGCCGATGACCACCGCGTACGTGCGATAGCCGCGCCGGCAGGTATACACGGGGACGACGGGCACGCCCGTCAGCGCCGCCGCGAGAAAGGGGCCGGCCGGCAGTTCCACCGGCGCGCCCAGCAGGTGCACGCGCACGGTTTTCCCCGCCAGGCGGCGATCCGCGCGCATCGCCACCAGCCCGCCCGCACGCAGCGCCGCGATGATCTTCACCCCCGCGCTCAGCGGGTCCGTCGAACTGATGATGTGCATCCCCTCCAGCAGCCGCCGCTTTTCCGAGTGAAACCGCTCGGTCGCCTCCGAGAGGTCCTGGTACATCACGACGTGGATCGGCCGCGAGCGCAGCACGTTGCCCATCTTTTTGGCCATGTAGGGAATGGCCGCCTCGGCGATGCCGAAGTGGGCGCTGAGCACGATCAGCCCGGCCTCGCCCGCGGCCGCCGCGTGCATGTGTTCGACCCCTTCGCGCACGATCGAAAACCCGTGGCCCTCCGCCGAGAGCATCAGCGCGCGGTCCAGCAGCAGATAGCCGTAGACGACCAGGTGCCGGTAGGTGTCCCACCAGCGGCGAAGCCATCCGCGGCGGCCGTGCACGCGCTGCAGGTAGGCCATGCTCGCCCGCCGCGCTTTGCCGGAAACCAGCAGGAAGTAAAACGCACCGATCCACACGAAAACATAACCGAGCCACAGCGCCCGCCGTCCCACCCACAGCATCATCGCGTTGGCCCGGTATCCAAACCGCACCCGGCCCCAGCGTTTCCGCGGCGGCTCCCCCGCGCCCGCAGCCGCGGTGGAGGGCTCACTTTCCATCGGGCCGCGCAATCGACAACACGGCCCGCGCCGCCAGCAGGCAACAGGTCGCCATCACCATCGCCACCAGCGCGTTGCCCACGAAGAAGGAACCCACCTTGCCGGCCTCGGCGGCCACCAGGTTGCCCACGCGAATGTTCAGGTACACCCACAGCGGCAGCAGCGGCGGTATCGAAATCTGGCTGCCGATCACGGCGGCCACGAGGTTCAAATGGAGCCGCCGCGCCAGGTAAATCGCGATCAGCGTGTGCACGAAATAGAAAGGCGTGAGGCCCACAAACACGCCGATCGCAAAACCCGTCGCCAGCTCCGCATTGCTCGCCCCCGTGCCCAACGCCTGTTTTACCGCCGCCACCCACGTGCTCGCCTTCCACCACGGCCCGAACTTCGTCCGCAGGCGTTCCCGCGGAATCAGCTTCTTCATCGGCCAGGGCAGCAGCCGCCGCACCACCAGCGCCACGTTCACGCGCACCCCGCGCAGCGTGTCCACCACCGGCCGAAAATGGGTCACGCGCTCGCCGCCGGAAAAGTACACGCACTCCACCGGCACGCTGTGCACGTGAACGCCGCCCCATCCCATGCGGGCCAGCACTTCCGTTTCAAAATCGTATCGCGCAAACCAGTAGCCCACCGCCAGCACGTGCTTCAGCGGATAGGCCCGCAGGCCGCACTGGGTGTCGGGAATGTCCTGCCCCGTCTGCACCTTCAGCCAGAAGCGCGCCGCATCGCGCCCCTTCTTGCTGCGCGCCGGCACGTGCACGCCGCGCGCCTCCGCCGCCTCCATGTCGCGCCAGCCGACGATCATCTCCTCGGGGAACGCCCGGGCCGCCGCCACGACCCGCGCCACGTCGACTGCACAGTGTTGGCCATCGGCATCCACGGTGACCACATGCGTGAAGCCCTGCTGGCGCGCCCACCGAAAGCCCGTCAGCAGCGCCGCCCCCTTCCCGCGGTTCCTCCCGTGCCGCACCAGGCTGATCCCCGCCATCCCTTCGCACACGCTGCCGCTGCCATCCCTGCTGCCGTCGTCGACCACCAGGATGTCGATCCCCTCCCCCAGCTCCGCGCGCACCCCCTCCACCACGGCCCGCACCGTTTTGCCATGATTGAACACCGGCACGACCACACAAACCTTGATCAACCACACCTCAATCGACATGCGTTTCGGCGATCATGTGCTCTTCCCCCCCACCGTCATCACCACCGGAATGTGCGACAGCTCGCGCTTCTCGCCGTACCCCTCGCCGGTCGTGTATTCCACCGGCACGCCGTCCTTCGTGTGCAGCAGGTAATGCCCGCCGCGGTCGATCAGCTCTTCCCACGGCCCGATGACGCACTTGCCCATCGGCGTGGGCACCGTCAGCAGCGGCACCCGCGTGCCCGGCGCGCTCGCCAATCCCCGCAGAATCGCCTGGCTTTCCTTCAGCGTCAGCCGGTGCCGCGGCAACGTCCCATCGGGAAACGGATGGATCAGGTAATAAGGTTTCACGATGACATTGCCGGAATCCAGCAAATCGTACATCTCGGTAATCAGCCGGTGATCGTTGTTAATCCCGCGGAACAGCGGGTGCTGCGTCATCATCAGCGGCCGGCGCTTTTCGCCAAGCTCCGTCAGCACTTCCATCGCCTCGTGCAGTCCGTTGGTCACCTCGCGCGGATGCACCACATGCAGGATGTAAGAGCTCGGCCGAAGTTTCTTCAACCCCGCCAGCAGCCCGCGCGTGCGTGTCACCCGCTGCGGATACCACACCGGCTCGCGCGTGTGCACCGTCACCGTGACCCGCTTGCCCACCCGCACGCCCAGGCGCTCCACCCGCTCCGCCAGGTGCTCCAGGTATTCCCCCGGAACCGTCAGCGGATCGCCCCCCGAAAGCACCACCTCCCGCAGTTCCCCGGCCCGCGGGCTCGCCTCCGCCTGGTCGAACATCGCGTCGATATCCGCATGCGAAATGAACCCCTCGATGTTCTCCCGATTTTTTAAATAGCAATACCGGCACAACCCGCTGCAGAAATTCGTCATGCGGATCAGCACTTCGTACCGGTACTTCTGGATCCAGCGCGGATGTTCCGCCGCCTTCCCCTCCAGCTGATACGCGTCCCACCGCTCCGTCCCCGCATCGTAAATCTCTTCCTTCCCCGGAAGCGCCAACTCCCACAACGGATCCGTCGGATCGTTGCGCAGCACGTTCTCCACATAGTAGCGCGGAATCCGAAACGGATACCGCTCCGCCACCGCCCGCATTTCCGCCGCCCGCTCCTCGCTGATCGTCGTCAGCACCCCCCGCAATTCCTCCACCGTTCCGATGACCTCCCGCCGAACCCCGCCTGCGCCTGCACCCTGCACATCACTTGCTGCCAGACTCGTCATGCAACCGCCCACTACAGAACCACGAAATGCCCCACGGCCCTTATCATAACTTCCAGCGGTATCCGAAGAAACGCCCGCCTCATCCATTTGTTCCCCCAATTTCGCCATTTCGACGCTATTGCCGCACGTTTGTTCCGCCCCCGCTGAGCACCTCCCGCAAACGCCCGCCGAGCAACACCTCCTCGCCCGGCTGCAGCGAGTCCCCGCTCACCCGCAGGCAGTTGCCCCGCACCTTCACCAGCACCGCCGGCGCCCCCGCCATCAGCGCCCGCTCGATCTCTTCACCGCTCCTCCCCACAACCGCCGCATCCAACTCCATCACCCCCGCCGTTTCCCCCTCCTCCACACGCACCCGCACGCCGGCCACTCCCTTCAAACATCCCACCACGTGCGCCACCCGCCGCGCGCTCTCCGCCCGCCGCTCGCCCGCATCCTCCGCCATGAACAACTTCATCGCCATGTAGATCCCCGCCAACTCCTCCTTCCCCACCTTCATCCCGCGCCCGATCCGCAGGTTCGGCGAGCCATGAAACACGCACCCCTCCACCATCTCCCGTGTCCCGAGCACCAGCCCCGTCGATTGCGGCCCCCGAATCCCCTTCCCGCCGCTCGTCACCAACGCATCGCATCCCCACTCCCGCGTATACCGCCACAGATTCTCCCGCGGCGGCACCGCTGCGGCGCCATCCACCACCACCTTCGCCCCGGACCCGTGGGCCAGTGCCACCACCCGCTGCACGCTCGCCCCGCTCCACCCCTCGCTCGCCAGCAACACCACCGCCGCCGCCCGCCCGCTCAACCCCTGCGCCCACTCCTGCTCAGTCGTCCCCTGCATCGTCCCCACTTCCACGATCCGCCCCCCCGCCGCGCGAATCGCCGGGTCCGCCTCCGTGCCCCGGGCGCACCGCTCCATCACCACTTCGTTGCGCAGGCCGTCGGTCGCGGGCAATCGCTCCGCCAGCGCTTCATCTTTCCCCGCAATGCAACTCGCCACCGCCAGCACCAGGCCCGACACCGCCCCGCAGCTCACATACCCCGCCACGTTCCCCGTCATCTCCGCGATCGCCCGCCCCACCTTTTCCTGCAGCTCATACAGGTTCACAAACGACTTCGCCGCGTCCGCCATCGCCCCCACCACCTCCTCCCGCATGATCGATCCCCCATAGCGCGTGAACATCCATCCGCCTGCATTGATGAACGGCCGCACCCCGATCTCTTCGTAAATCCCCATCAAGCTTCCTCGCAACGCATCCATCCTACCCGCACCCCCGCCCCCTTCCCACGCAAACCAACCAAGCCACCCCAGCCCCTCGTCATTTGTCATTTGGCATTTGTCATTGGATCATTCCCCCATGAAGCTCCCGCTCACCACGCTCGCCCCTCGTCCCGGTCCCCCCCTGCTCGATCTTCTAGCCAACATCGCCCACGCCCATCCCGATGCCGAGCTCACCCTCCTGCACTCCGCCACCGAAACCTCCCACTCCGTCCTCGCCATCAACCCGCTGGTCACCCTCGAAGTCGATCCCCATTCCGCCGCCCACCTCCGCACGCACCAGGGCCTCGCGCTCCCGCCGCCGATGCACCCACTCGCCGCCCTGCAAACCGCCATCGACACCTTCACATTCGAGCCCCCCGCGCCCCATCCCCTCATCGGCTGGCTCGGCTTCCTCTCCTATCACCTCGCCCACACCCTGGAAGCCATCGGCCAACCCAAACCCGACATCACCCCCGCCTGGCCGCTGCTCCGCTTCTCGCTCTATCGCCACTACCTGCTGCACGATCCGGCCGGCAATCTCTACACCCCCATCGCCCTGGGCACCAGCCCCGAGCCCGCCGCCGCCTTCCTCGACACGCCCACCGCGCCGCCCGCCGCCATCATCCCCGCAAAGCTCCTCGACGCCCCGCCGCCAGACCACTTCCCCAGCATCGTCCGCACCGCCCAGCGCCTGATCGCCGATGGCGACATTTACCAGGCCAACCTCGCCCAGCGCTGGACCTTTCGCACCGACACCCCGCCCCACGCCCTCTACCGCCGCCTGTGCGAACGCTCGCCCGCCCCCTACGCCGCCTACGTCCAGTTCCGCGACCGCGCCAACCTCCAGCGCCACCTGCTCTCCGCCTCCCCCGAACTCTTCCTGCACAAAAACGACCGTCACCTCATCGCCCGCCCCATCAAAGGCACGCGCCCGCGCGACCGGGCCAACCCCGAGCACGATCGCCAGCTCGCCGACGATCTCCTCGCCTCCGCCAAGGACCACGCCGAGCTCGCCATGATCGTCGACCTCCTCCGCAACGACCTCGGCCGCGTCTCCGAATTCAACTCCGTCAAGGTCACCGCCCCCCGCACCCTCGAAGCCCACCCCACCGTCTGGCACACCGTCGGCACCATCGAGTCCGACCTCCGAGGCCCCCCCCACCGCGCCACCCTCGCCGACCTCCTCCGGGCCGCCCTCCCCGCCGGCTCCATCACCGGCGCCCCCAAAATCCGCGCCACCCAGATCATCAACGACCTCGAACCCCACCCCCGCCACATCTACTGCGGCCACATCGGCGCCATCGCTCCCCATGCCGCCACCGCCACTTTCAACATCGCCATCCGCACCCTCCAACTCACCGAAAACACCGCCCACCTCCACGCCGGCGCCGGCATCACCGCCGACTCCGACCCGCTGCTGGAACACGAAGAAACGTTGCACAAAGCCAGGGCGCTGTTGCAGGCGCTCGATGCCAATTCAGAATTCAGAGTGGTGAATTCAGAATAGAGGGGGCTTGCCTCAGATCGTGCCTCGGGAGGTCTGCAGCGACGCCACGAAGATGCGGATCAGTTCTTCCCCCTCGGCGTACAGTTTTTCGACGCGGCTCCATGGCAGCAGCCCGCCGTCAGCGATCAGCTCTAACCAAAACGCCGTCTCGTCCGCCTCTTCCAACACGATCCCCAACTTCGCCACGAAATCCGCGCGCGATCGCGCTCGGCATACCGCCCGATAGTTCGCCCCCACGCTCGTGCCACTCCGCACAATTTGCCCCGCGATCACCTTCCCCTCAATGGTCTTCGGCAGCGCCCGAGACAGTCGCATCACCCGCAACGCAAACTCCTTCGTTCGCCGCCGCAGATCCTCGAATTGCGCACTGTAGCCGGCCTTTCCCACAACGCCGTCCTTCTATTCTGAATTCACCACTCTGAATTCTGAATTCAACTGACCTTCACCACCACAATCGTCGTATCATCCGTCCGTCGATTCAGCCCCACGAACCGCCGCGTCTCCCACAGCATCTGCCGGCAAATCTGCTCCGCCGACAAATCCTTGTACTTCAACAGCGCTTCCTTCATCCGCCCCTTCCCGAACTTC
>JBEHXY010000230.1:0-6539 GCA_048498455.1 Planctomycetota bacterium
CCGCGATGCCCATCACTAAGTGCCGCCGCGGTCCAGTCTGCATGGCGGATGTGAATCGATGCCTTTCGGGTCCTTGACCATGCTCGCCAGCGCCAACCCCGCCAACCCTTTTGCGAACAACCTGGCATTTCCGCTGATCGCGGTTTCCAGCTTCGCGGTGATCGCCCTGCTGGCGTTTCTGCCCCTGCGCGCGGCCAAAGTTCGCCGCCATCCCCGCGCTTCGCTGATCACCGCCCTCACGCTGCTCTGGGCCCTCCTCGCGGGCGGATCGCTGGCCCTCTACAGCGTCACGCAGACCCGCTGGCAATCGGAAGCCAGCCTGCGACTCAGCACCGGGTACGTCGATCCGAGCGTTCCCCAGCCCGATGCTCCCGCGCCGCCGGTGCCGCTGTGGATCCTGCTGGCGCTCGCTTATCCACCGCTTCTTGCGTACGCCTACGCCCACCAGCGTCGCCCACCGTTCGAATAAGCCGCCAAATGAGCCCTATTTTGGCCCGAATTCTTTCACTTTTGTGGCAGCACTGGCCAAAAAAAATGGCTCCGCGTGTCTAGAGGGACACACGGAGCCGGGTGGGGTTTTTTCGTGGCGGTTATCTTACCCCCTGAGAAAGGGATACCGCAATTGTAAAGTAGGGATATTCGCGTTCGCAGCAGACGACAGCTCCCTCCCGCACCCCTCCGTAAAGCAGGAATCCGTCTGGATTTCGGGAACCTTTTCCGCCGCCGCCCCGTTTCCTCAAGGGCGCATCTCAATGACATTCGTAGCTGCGTCGATACTCTCAAGGAGGAGAGATCATGCCTCGCGGAGCGGCCCCCATTTCCCCCCTTTTCTCCCTAGAAACGCCCATTCGACGCCTCGGCGGCGCGCGGTGCAAACCGCTTGCGCACCCGGCGCATCCGGTCAGCCCGCCGCGCGCAACCGCCCACGCCTGCCCACCTAACAAACCATTCACCGATGCGTGGAATGGCGCCCCCGCGCAACCCCGGCCCCTGCTTGCCCACCTCGCCCTCCGACCGCGCTACGCGAATCCAACGTCCCGCTTTGTCATGAAAGCTGCCCATGCCTAAACGTTACAACATCGGCAGCATCGGGTTTGGCCGCATGTGCCGCGGGTTCGCCGCGGCGATGGCCGACCACCCCGCCTGGAACGTGGCCGCCATCGCCGACGTCCATCCCGCCGCGCGCGATCAGGCCGCGCGGCTGTTTCCGCAGGCCAGAATCGCCACCGCGCCCGACGCCCTGCTGCAGGACAAATCCCTCGACGTGCTGGGACTCTTCACCCTCGCCGACGCCCGCCCCGATCTACTGCGCCGTGCCCTGGCCGCCGGGAAACACGTGCTCGCCGAAAAGCCCCTCGGTCCCGATGTCCCCACGGAATGGTCGCTGGTCGACGACATCGAAGCGTCCGGCAAGCTGGTCGCCGTCAACCTCTTCAACCGCAACGCCTGGTACCACAAGGAAATCCAGGAGCACATCGCCGGCGGGGCCATCGGACGGCTCGCCATCGTGCGCGTCTGCCACATGACCCCAGGCCACATGCCCACCGAAGGCCACGAGCCCGAAGGCCCGCCTTTCCACGACTGCGGCATGCACTACGTCGATGTCGCCCGCTGGTACGCCCGGTCGGAATTCAAAACCTGGCACGCCCAGGGCCTCCGCATGTGGGACCACCAAGACCCCTGGTGGGTGCAGGCCCACGGGACCTTTGAAAACGGCGTCGTGTTCGACATCACGCAGGGCTTTGTTTACGGCCACCTCGCCACCGACAAAACGCACAACTGCTACGTCGATCTCATCGGCACCACCGGCATCGCCCGCATGCGCCACGATTTCGTCACCGCCACCATCGAGATCCACGGCCCGCGCGGCACCTTCACCAGGACCGCCCCGTTCAACGACAAAAAACTCGACGTGATGGTCGACCTCTTCGCCCGGTCGCTGCTCGCCGGGAAAAACCTTGGATTCCCCACCGCCCGCGATGCGGTCATCGCTTCCGAAGTGTCCTGGGCGATGCTCAACGACGCGGTCAAAAACCTTCCCCCCGCCGTGGGCACGCCCGCCGAGATGGAGCAGATACTCGACTCGCGCCGCAACGCCCGGACCGGCTACGGACTGCCCGTCCGCAACGATCCCCCGCCGCCCACACCGATGCATGGCGATCGTTGCGCCTGAGCGGCGACCGCTGCGCCTGGGGAGGTTTACTTGATGGTGATCTTGCCGATCTCCACCGTTTCCTTCTGCTCCGAAAGCCGCAGCGTCAGCGACTCGCGCTTTTCGTCCGGCCGGCCAAAGTGCGTGATCACCGTCGCCTGCACCGTCACCGGCCCCATCAGCTTCTGCGACCGCGACCCAAAATAGTTCGTCTCGATCGTGTAGACCCCCGGCATCGCCCGGCGCAAACAATACTCCTCCGGCCCATAGCCCTGCGTGAAATCCTTCGACACCATCCCCCCGATGGTCGTCAGGTTGTGGCCGTAAAACGCCTCCTCGCCGCTGGGTTCTTTGACATGTAAATCAATGTCGGTTTCGTCGGCATCCCAGGTCATGACGATCCGCACGTCGCAGTCGAGGTTCTTCACCAGCCGCGGGTCCAGCGGATTACGAACGGAGAGCGCCCGCCCGCCGGTTTCCGCATCGATGCCTTTCACCCGCGCCCACACCTCGTTGGCTTCCATGAGCGCGATCACTTCGATTTCCGGAAAGCGCTCCCAGTCCTTCATCACGACGTCGCGATACAGTTCCAGCGAGCGGTTCAGGTCGTCATAAGCGCCGACCAACAGCCGCCCGTCGTTGTTTTTGATGCCTGTCTCGCGCCGTTCCATCCCCCGCGCGGCGAGGGCCTGGGCGAGGTCGCGGAAGCTTTGCGGTTCATCCGGCCGCAGCAGCTTCGCCTTTTCAAACAAATCGATCGCCACGTCATAAGCCCCGACCTGCTCCAGCCGATACGCGGCGACGCGCAGCAGCGCGGCATCTTCGAGGCGGAGCTGGGCGATGTTCGTCAGCACGCGGATGCCCTGCTCCGGCTGCTTGTTGGCGATCAAATAACTCCCGCAATCGAGATAAAAGGAGGGCGAATCGAAGTTGGAGTTTCGCTGCACCAGGTACGCCCCATAGGCATCGCGGGCCCCTTTCATCGCCTTGAGATAAGGCGTTTGCGGGTCCCAGCCCTTGATGGAGATCGACGCGGTCTGCTCCGATGCCCCATTGTCGATCTTCCGATCCGCCAGCCCCGACCCCGTGGCAAACAGGCTGTTTTCCGCCGGGACGGGCGTCGCGGCTGCCGGCGCCGCGGGCGAGACCGTCTGCGCTTCCACGCCATGGCTCTGTGCCACGGCGTCAAGCGCTCGCCGCGGCGCCGAATTCAAATTGACGCCCCTCGACGGCCCCCCCTGGGACTGATAGACGAAGTTCTGCGGATAGGTGTACGCCTTCTCCCACCACTGCACGCGGGTGTTCCAGAGGGCCAGGACGCGGTCGATTTTCTCGCTCTCCGTTTTCTTCCGGGCGATGCCCTCATCCTCGATGCGCTTGGTGAACTCCGCGTAGATCTCGGTGCTGGTCTTGGGCGGGACCACGCGGTACTTCACGTACTGGTCGGCGGTTTCAAGGACCAGCAGGCTGGTGTTGGGCGTCACAAGGTTGAAAGCCTTGCCGACGGCGGCGAGTTCGTCGGCGTTGCGGCCGGCGTCTGCGGAGAGGTCGGCGATTTTCTGGCCCGCCCAGTAGCGGCCGATCATGCCGGTGTTGGCGTCGTCGCCGCGCAAGACGATCTGCTGCGAACCGCGCCCGACGTGCAGGGTCGCGGCCACCTCCGGCTTGGTGAGTTTGCCGGTGAAGAGGACGCGGCTGCCGGTGAGCGCGACGGAGCGGGGGTAGACATCGGTGATGCCATCGCCGTCGAGGGTGACGGTGACCGGCGGCGTGAGCAGCGTGGTGGCGGCGGCGTCCGGGGCGAGGCGTGCGAGGTTGAGATAGAGGCCACCGGCGTTTTCGGCGAGGCGTCGGAGGGTGGTGTGGTCGGCGCGGGGGGAGTTGGCGATGGTGAAGACGGGCGTCGTGACGGACTGGAAAGCGGGCTTGCCGAGGGTGACCAGGCCGTCGGAGAACAACAGGACTTCATCATCCGCGAGCAGGGGATGGCCGGCGGTGCGTTCGATCTTTGCGGTGTGCTGGAGGGCGATGTCGTCGACCTGCAGGGCGCCATCGTAGGTCAACGCCTTGATGGTGTTGAGGAGCGCGGAGGCATCGCCGTTGCGGACGTCGATTTCCGTGACTTTGTCGCTGTCCGTGGTCATCAGGTCGACGCCCACATCTTTGACCAAGGCCATCAGCTTCTGGAGGACCGCGAGTTCGGCGCCGTGGTCTTCGCGGGCCCGGGAGAGGCTGGTGTCCCAGAGAACGCCGATGCGATTGGGTTTGGCCGGCGGGCCCATCGGCGGCACGGCGGGCATTGCCGAGAGCAGGAAGTAGCGCTCGCCGGTGGGGGTTTTGTGGGCGAGCAGGTCGTCGGCGGTGAGCGCGGGATCGAAGTGCTCGATGCGCACGAGCGGGTCGGCCGGGGCGGGCAGCGCGATGGCGATTTTTTCGGGGAGGGCGGCATCGGTGAGCGTTTTTTCGGCGACGAGTTTGCCGGCATCTTTTTTGAAGGCGAGGTTGTCCAGACCGGTGATGGTGATGGCGGCGGGGTCGGCGTCGCCGACGACTTCGACGCGGAGGCTGGCGTGATCGGGCTGGCCCAGCGGCGGGTTGAAGAGGGTGCAGGTGGTCTTGTTGCCGACGGCGGCGGTGTCCATGACGTAGGTGATGCGGATCGTGCGGGTGCCGTTGGCGGGGAGCGGGTAGAGGCGGGTTTTGAAGTTGTTGCCGACGGTGTGTTCGACGAGGCCGGGATCGACGCGGACGCGTTCCTCGGCTTCGAGGATCTGGCGGGCGCGGACTTTTTCGACCGGGACGCCATCGACGAGGATGCCGGAGCCGGCGGGGACGTCGAGGGCGTAGCCGGAGAGGGTGGCGCCTTCGGTCAGGGGGAATTCGAGCTCGCCTTCGAGGGGCCGGTCGAGGGCGTTGGCGAAGACGAGGGTGGTGGTGACCTGCGCAAGGGGGCCGTTGAGGGTGACGGTGGTGTCGGCGGCGGAGACGCGGACGGCCTTTTGGGCGGCAGGATCGGGGTCGGAGATCACCAGAGGGATCGTGGGCGAAACGGCCGGGGCGGGGCGGGCGGGGGTCTGGGCGGCGGCGGCGGCGACGAGGGTCAGGAGCATCGCGGCGGGCATGAGCTTGCGCATGGGGCACCTCCGGAGGATTGGACGCATGATAGCCGGGGCGAGTTCCCGCGGACGTGCAATTGCCGGCGGGGACCGATAGGCTTCCCGGCTCGCGCGGGTCTATGGATGGAGCTGGTGGTGTTGGCATCGGGAGGACAGGTTCGGCGGTTGCATGCGCTGACGGCGCTGCGGTTCGTGGCGGCGGCGATGATCGTGGTGGGCCATTCGCCGGAGGTGAAGATGCTGCCGGAGGGGGTGGGCGCGCCGTTTGTGCTGTTCCAGGCGGTGTCGTTCTTTTTCGTGTTGTCGGGGTTCATCCTGACCTACGTGTATCCGCGGCTGGAGACGTGGGAGGCGCGGAAGCGGTTCTGGTATGCGCGATTTGCGCGGGTGTGGCCGGCGCATGCGGCGACGTTTTTCCTGATCATCGTGCTGCTGCATCGGCCGCACCGGTTGGGGCTGAACTCGTGGTGGGAGGCGGCGTGGGCGGGGCCGGCGAACCTGGCGCTGCTGCAATCGTGGCTGCCTTATCCGACGCACGAGTTTGCGTTCAACGCGGTGTCCTGGAGCGTGTCGACGGAGTTTGCGTTTTACCTTTTCTTTCCCTGGCTGATCCTGCGGTGGGAGCGGACCTGGTGGTGGAAGCTGCTGCTGACGCTGGGGCTGGCGTGCGGGATGGTGGGGCTGGCGCGGTGGCTGAACCTGCCGGCGTATACGGGAAACAACATGCGCACGGTGGTGAGCACGTCGCTGGTGTATGTGAACCCGCTGGCGCGGGTGTTTGAGTTCACGCTGGGGATGTTCGCGGCGCTGGTGTGGCGGCAGGTGGCGGGGCGGGTGCAGGGGGGAAAGATTGCGGGGACGCTGCTGGAGGCGGCGGCGTTCGGGCTGGTGCTGCTCAATATGTATTACGCGGCGGTGATCGGGACGGCGGCGGGGCAGGCGCGGTGGCTGGGGGAGCCGGCGGCGACGTGGCTGGTGCAGGGCGGGGCGGTGGCGTGCGCGTTTGCGGTGCTGGTGTTTGTGATGGCGCTGGAATGGGGATGGCTTTCGTATGCACTGTCGGCGCCGCTGGGGATCCTGCTGGGGGAGATCAGCTTCAGCGTGTACCTGGTGCACCAGGTGATTATGCGGGTGTACACGCTGCAGTTCAAAGGGTTGATGGAGGCGCCCAGGTGGGCGGTGTACCCGGTGTACTGGGCGCTGCTGCTGGTGGTGTCGCACCTGATCTGGGGGGGATTGGAGCGGCCGCTGCGGCAGCGATTGATGGCGTT
>JBEHXY010000231.1:0-6535 GCA_048498455.1 Planctomycetota bacterium
CAGCAGCACGCTTACCGTGCCCTGCGCCATGTAATTCGCCACCACCAGGTCGGCCTTGCCATCGCGGTTGAAGTCGCCCGTCGCCACGCCGTGCGCTTCGCCGATCCCGACGCTGTACGCCACCGGCGTGGTGAAACTGTAAAGAGTCCGCTCTTCCAGCCGCTCCACAACGCTGCGGACGGCGGAGGCCAGGCGACGCTGGCGGAGAGAGCGGCGGGTTGCTGCACTGCGATTGAACATGCGAATTCCTTTTGCGTGGGGGGTCCGTGATGCACTACGCACAGAGGCACGTGCCCTCCGTGATTCAACGGAAAATACATCGGCCGCTCGCCGCCGCTGGTCCGGATGCAAAGATTGCAGTCCCGCTCCCCTGCACGGGGGACGCCGCGCGCAACAAAAAACCCGTGCATCGCACGGGTCCGCCGCTGGTCCCATTTCCTGTCACGCGTTCTCGGCCGCGATCGCCGGCTACTTGCCGCCCGGATCATCCGTCGGCAGCATCACCGAATCCTGCGCGTCCACCGGGTAAGACTTCTGATCGCAGGTCCCGCCCTCGCCTGCGCCCGCGGTGAAAATGTTGTCCGGAACCCCCGTCTTCTTGTGCACCTCGCCGCAGTAGGGCGTGGTGGCGAACTCCACGTGCATGTCCCCGAACACCACGTTCTGCCCCTTGTTCTGGTGATTGTTCGAGTTGCCCGCCGCCAGCTTCGATGTCGTGTCCGTGTGCCGCGGACCCACCACGTTGTTCGGCGGCGTGCCCCCGCCCCGCGTTCCCGGGTTGATGTCGCTCACCAGCGCAAAGCGCGGGCTGATGTCGTCGGTCCACAGGAACCGGTTGTTGATGCCCGCCGCCGCGGGAAACGGCGCCGCCATCGAGTAGTTCATCTGCTCGGGTATCCGCTGCCAGTTGCTCGATTCCTGCACGTCCTCCGTATAAGGCGTCCCCTGGTCCGCCGCTGGACACAGGAACAGCCGCGGCGAAAGGTGCTGATTCTTCATCAGGAAAAACAGGCTCGCCGGCACGTTGTTGTCGCCCACATATCCCGAATGGCCGAACGTGTCGGGCACCAGGTACCCCGCGTTGTCGAGCTGCAGGTTCTGGTCCACGCGGTAAGGCGCCCGCGGAAAACTGCGCCCCGCGTCCTCCGATGCGTAATTCGCCATCGCCTGCCCGATCCCCCGCAGGTTCACCGCGCACTTCGTCCGATTGGCCAGCACCCGCGCATGCGAAAGGCTCGGCAGCAGGATCGCCACCAGCAGCGCGATGATCGCCACCACCACCAGCATTTCGATCAGGGTGAACGCCTGCGAGGCGACGCGATGGGTGGGTCCGCGGGTCACTCGGTAAACAATCCTTTCCGCTGGTATTCACCGATGCGGTAATACAGCTTGCGCACGCTGATCCCCAGTTCGGCCGCCGCCTGGGCGCGGTTGCCCGCGTGCTTCTGCAGCACCCGCAAAATCTGGCGGCGCTCCAACTCCTCCAACGCTTCCCCGTCGCCGGAAGTTTCCTCAAAGGCCGGCGAATTCACGGGATCCGCACTTTTACTTTCAAAAGTCACCAGCGGCTCGCCCGCCGGCAGCTCGCGCAGCAGCCTTTCGCGGATGCGTTTCCGCGCCCGGTCCAGCGCCACCTCCAGCGTCCCCAGCGCATACGGTTTCGTGATGAAGTCCACCACGTCCAGGTGAATCGCCGACTTCGCCGCCTCCAGGTCCCCGAACCCCGTCAGGATGATCACCTGGATCTCGTTCCCGCGTTTGCGGATCAACCGCAGAAACTCCATCCCGTCCATCCCCGGCAGGTTCAAATCGAGAATCACGATGTCGAATTCCCCCGCCAGCAGCGCCTTGTTCGCCGCCTCCGCCGTCGGCGCGGGCGTGGAGCGAAAGCCCATCTGCTGCAGCGCCCGCGCCAGCATGTCCCGCAGGCGCGCTTCATCCTCCACCACCAGCACGCGGTTGGCCGAGGCAAGGGAACTGGCGATCGATGGCGGATCCACAGACACTCCTCTGGCCCCTCAGCGGCCGGCCGCCACTTCGCCCAGCGGCACGCTGCGCAGCGCGTACGCGGGAAGGCTGAACGTGAAACGGCTCCCCCGGCCGGCGCCCGCGCTCTCCGCGCGAATGTAGCCGCCGTGGTTCTCAATGATCGCATGGGTGATCGACAGCCCCAGCCCCGTGCCCGGCTCGCCGGCGCCGCGCTTCGCCGTGAAAAAGGGCTCGAAAATGTGCTCCAGCACCACCGGCGACATCCCCTTGCCATTGTCCTGCACGAACAGCTCCACCCGGTCTCCCAGGTGTCGCCCGCCGATCCGCACCTCCCCGCGCTGCGCCGGCGCCGCCTCCAGCGCATTGATCGCCAGGTTCAGCACCACCTGCTTCATCTCCGTCGGATTCGCCAGCACCTCCAGCGACCCCTCCTGCGCAAAATCCAGCACGATCTGCCGGTCGCGATAGTTCCGCAGCCCCTTGATCAGCACCGACACCTGCCGCGCGGTTTGTCCCAGGCACAGCCGCTCGCGCCCATCGCTGCCGCCGCGCGCCAGCGACAACAGCCGGCTGGTAATCTCCTTGCAGCGAAACGCCTCCTCCCGAATGATCGTCTGCGCCTCCAGCACCGACGCCAGCGCCTGCGCCTCGGCCTCCGCGTGGGCATCCGATCCCGCCGCCGCCGCTTCCCCCGTCATCAGCTCGCGCACGCTCTTTCCCGAAAGCTCCGCATACCCCGAAATCACGCTCAGCGGGTTGTTGATCTCGTGCGCCACGCCCGCCGCCAGGAAGCCCACGCTCGCCAGCCGCTCCGAGCGCACCAGCTCGCGGCTGCGCGCGATCACCTTCTGCTCGAGGTTGCGATACAGTTCCGCCAGCTCCCGCGCCAGCCCGTTGAAATAGGATGCCATCTCGCGGAATTCCGCTTCCCCCTGCACCTCCACCCCCTGCAGGTACTGCGTCGCCGCACTGCGCCGCATGTCGTCGCGCAGCCACACCAGCGGCCGCACCAGCAGCCGGTACTGCTTGTAATGCACCCCGGTCGACAGCAGCAGCGCCGCCCCCAGCCACACCAGCGCCCACACCAGCCGCGTGTGCACCCCCTCCGCCGCCGCCGCGATGTGCCGCCGCGCCGCATCCGGCCCCAGCCGCGCCGCCGACAACAGCGTGTCATGCACCCGTTCCAGTTTCAGCGCCGTCTGCCCCGCCGCCGCGGCGCTCGGTGAATTCTCCGCCACCTGCGTCATCGCCGCCTGCAGCGTCACCGGCAGCTCCCGCGCCAACTGCAATTCCGCCGGCCCATCGCCATCGTCCGTCCGCGCGGCCTTTTGAATGTCCGCAACCACGTCGCGCAGCTCCGCCTGGATCGGTGCGAAATACCGCAGGTCGTGGTACGTCGGCCCGTCCGCCCCGCGCAGGCTGTCGCGCAGCCACGCCACCTGCACCGCCGTCGCCGCCGCCCGGTCCGCCATCCGGTACTCCCCCGTCGCCGCCTCCATCACGCGCCCCTGCACCAGCAGGTTGGAGATCGTCACCCCGCCCATCGTCAGCAGCGGAAGAAACAAGGTGAATCCCCAGAATACGAATTTGCGAGGAAGGGTCATGCGGTGCACCAGAGACGGAAAATGGGTCGCTGGAGGATACCTAAACGGATGTGGCCGATGAAAGCGGCTGCAGGATTTGCAGTCGCCCCCCGCACGCGCCGCCGCCGCTCCCCGCCTCCCCGCCCTGCCGCCAGTGGACGCCGCACGGCGAATTGGCGTATCGTTGCGGCTTTGCGGAGGAACTTCCCCATGAAGAAAGACGTGGCTTTTCGCATGCTCGCCGATTGCGGCGTCGTTGCGGTCATCCGGGCCCAGTCGGCAGCACAGCTCTTTGACATCGCCCGCGCCCTGGTCGACGGCGGCGTCATCGGCATCGAAGTCACCATGACCACCCCCAAGGCCATCTCCGGCATCGAAAAGCTCGTCGACGAAATGGGCGACAAGGCCGTCGTCGGCGTGGGCACCATCCTCGACGCCGCCACCTGCGCCGACGCCATCCACGCCGGCGCCGAGTTCGTCGTCTCCCCGGTGCTCAACCCCGCCGTCATCGAAATCACCCGCAAGCTGGGCAAAATCTCGGTTCCCGGCGCCTACACCCCCACCGAAATCCTCACCGCCTGGAGCGCCGGCGCCGACGTCGTCAAAGTCTTCCCCGCCACGGGCCTCGGACCCACCTACATCCGCGACCTGCTCGCCCCGATGCCTTATCTGAAACTCACGCCCACCGGCGGCGTCGATGTGAAAACCGCCCCCGACTGGATCAAGGCCGGCGCCGTGATGGTCGGCGCAGGCAGCTCCCTCGTCAGCAAAGACGCCCTGAGCAAAGGCGACTGGGCCGCCGTCACGAGCACCGCAAAAGCCTTCGTCGAAGCCGTGAAAGGCGCCCGCGCCAAGTAAAACCCACGCTCCTCTCCCGCATCCCCGTCACCAACTGCCCTCAATAAAAAAGAGCCTCGCCGCGCGACCGCATGGCGAAGCTCTTTTTGTTTACACCCGCGTGTCCCCGCGCCTGTATCGCAGCATGTTCGCCCTCCCATCGCGCAAAAAAAAGAAAACCCGCGGATCGCTCCACGGGTTCTCTTCATTGTCAGTTACTTCGCAGCAACCGATTCGCAAAGAATCGGGTTACTTAGCGACGCTGAGCTTGGAAGCAGTCACGGCAATAAACCGGACGGTTGCCGCTCGGCTTGAACGGAACTTCGGTCTGCTGGCCGCACGACGCACAGGTCGCGGGGAACATCTGACGGGGGCCGCGATCGCCGCCACCACCGCCGCCGTATCCGCCGCGGCCACCGCCGCCGCCGCCGCCGCCGCCGTAGCCACCACGGCCACCGCCGCCGCCGCCACCGCCGAAGTTGCCACCGCCCTGCTGGGCTTTCTTGGCATCGCGACAGGTCTTGCAACGTTTGGGTTCGTTGGTGAAGCCTCGCTCGGCGAAGCGCTGCTGCTCATCGGCCGTGAACGTGAACTCGGCGCCGCAATCGACGCACACAATGGTTTTGTCCTCGTAGGACATGAGGGAACTCCTCGGATGTAAGGTGGGATTAGCGCCGACGGTTCAGGAGATGGCTTCGGCCAAACTGGACACGGGGAGAGCTGAACGCCCACGAATTGCAAGACATTATAGGGGGACCCCAAGTCAATAGTCCAACGATAAAAGAAAATTGTCCAGATTGATGAAAAACCTTGCCCACACAGCAGATAACGCGGTTCAGCGCCCCTGCAACCACCCTTCCGTCCGCCGCTTCAGCTCCCGATCAGGATCCCCGCGAGCAACACGATGATCCCCCCAATGACCACCTGCACCGCCGCAATCAGCCACGGCGACTGCATGTAACGGTGCCGAATCCACGAAATCACCGCCAGCTCCACCGCCACAATCCCCAGCGCCAGCCACGTCGCAATCGCAAACGCTCGCGGATCGTTCGCGGAATGCTGCGGCACGAGGTAAGGCAGCGTGTGGCCGATCCCCCCGGCGGTGGTCATCAGCCCGCAGACCATCCCGCGCGTCAGCGGCCGCCCGCGCCCGGAGAGTTTCCCATCATCCGAAAGCGCTTCCGCAAAGCCCATCGAAATCCCCGCGCCGATCGACGCCGCCAGCCCCACCCGAAAGGCGTCCCAGTTGTTCTTGGTCGCAAAGGCCGCCGCAAAAATCGGGGCCAGTGTCGACACCGATCCATCCATCAGCCCCGCCAGCCCCGGCTGAATCACCTGCAGCACAAAGGCCTTGCGCTGCCCCTCCGATGCCTGCTTCTCCTCCGCCGCATAACCCTCTGAAAACTTCTCCGCGAGCGCCGCCGCGGTGCTGATGTGCCCGCTCTCTTCCTCCGCCAGCGCGTGGAACAGCTCCCGCGCCTTCAAGTCCGCCGTCCGCGCCGCCGCATCCTGGTAAAACCGCCGCGTCTGCGCTTCCATCTCCCCCGCCTGCTGCCGCACCTTTTCCACCGAGGGCTGCTTGTCCAGCCACACCGGCGGACGCGCCGCAAACCCCTCCACATCGTTGCGCGTCAGCGGCGGCAGGCGATCGCCAAAACGTTCGCGGTACAAGGCCGTCAGCTTCCGCCGATGGCCCGTCTCCTCCGCCGCCATCTGCTCAAAGGTCTGCGAGGTCGCCGGATGGCTCTCCCGATAGGCGTCGGCCATGTCCGCGTAAATGCGCGCGTCGCTCTCCTCCAGGTCGATGGCCAGGGCAAGGATTTCCTGTTCGTTCAGCGATTCGACCGACTTCATCGACCCAGCTCCACACACACCAAACCGCTGATCTTACCCGCGCCCCACGCCATTGCTAATCCGCGCGCAAACACACCCCCGGCCACCGCCCACAGGCCGCCCACCGGCGAAAGGCCGCACCCCTCCCCCGCGCCAGCGAATTACCGATTATCACTTACCACTTACCAACGACTCCCCCGCGTCACACCCGCCCCGCCAGCCCCGGCCCCAGCACCACCTGCGGCTGCGGCGCCGGCCGATAGGTCGGCTCGATCGCCACCTTCAGCGGACGC
>JBEHXY010000232.1:0-6512 GCA_048498455.1 Planctomycetota bacterium
GACGGTGATGGTGTCGCAGCAGGAGATCGAGGTGGCGGACCTGGAAAAGCAGGGGAACACGCCGATCGAGATTCGCGGGCGGAAGGTGACGTTCACGAAGTTTGAGCTAAAAGATGGACGGGTGGCGATGAGTGCCGCGTCGGATCCGGGTGTGCGCGGGGCCGACGGGCAGGTCGAGCGGACGGGGATGACGCTGGTCGATGCCAAGGGGCGGACGGTGTACACGGGGTCGCTGCAGGGAAGCTTCAGCGGGTCGTTCGGGGGGCAGTTCACGGGGCCGATCAAGGCGGTGTTGACGGTACCGACGAAGGTGAAGGAGGTGGAGGTGCCGTTTGAGTTGAAGGACTTGCCGCTGCCGGTGCAATGAGGGCCAGGAAGGAGGATGCGATGGGTGGTGCGCTGCGATGGGGAGGGGTGATGGCGCTGGGGATATGTGCGGCGGCGTGGGGGCAGGCGGCGAGCGCGCCGGCGGGGGATGGGGCGCGGTGGCGTGGCCTGGCGGCGCAGCTGTCGAGCGCGGATTTCGCGGAACGATCGGCAGCGCAGAAGGCGCTGGGGGCGGCGCGGTTTCAGGATCGGGAAGCGCTGGGGGCGCTGGCGGCGGGGACGAAGGACGCGGAGGTGAAGGCGCGGGTGCGGGCGCGGATTGCGGAGCTGGATGATGAGCGGGCGGTGGCGCCGGAGCATCTGACGGTGCGCGTGGAGAAGGTGGGGATGAACGAGGCGATGGGGGAGTTGTCGCGGGTGACGGGGCTGGCGTTTTATCGCGAACCGCTACAAGGGGGCGGCGATTTTCCGCGTCGTGGAGTGCTGTCGTTGGACATAGCGGATGCGACGTTCTGGGGGGCGATGGATCTGGCAATGGAGCAGGCGCAGGTGCAGATCGGGCTGGATGAGAGCGGGGCGGCGGTGCGGTGGCAGGAGTTTGGAGGTGCAAACGTGAGCAGCCGGGTGCTGTATGAGCCGGGGGTGGCGGTGTCGCTGCTGTTTGTGCGGCGGCACCACGAGGTGGTGTTTCAGAAGGGTATTGGTGGGGATCGTGTGGAGCATTCGCTGGCGGTGATGCTGGGGGCGCGGGGAGATCCGCGGATTGCGGCGCGGCCCGGGTATGTGTTTGATGTGACGGCGGTGCGGGACGACAAGGGGCATTCGTTGTTGCCGGCGCGGGCGGAGGGAGGGAAGTCTGCGGGGACGTGGCCGCGGCATTATGCGGGGGATCTGCTGGAGCTGGAGTTGCCGGCGGGGGTGGCGGAGGGGGAATTGGGGAAGGCGCTGGAGATTGCGGGGACGTTTTCGTGGTCGGCGGATGTGGGGATGGAGCGGGTGACGCTGCCGGCGGTGGGAGGGGAGGCGGTGTCGTTCCTGGGAATGAAGGTGACGACGGACAAGGCGACGGTGCGGGACGGGCGGTTGGACGGGGAGGTCTACCTGGAGAAGGGAACGACGGCGGAGGGGCTGTGGGCGGCGGTGGCTGCGCGGGCAAAGGCGGTGGAGGTGCAGCCTTGCCGCATGAAGGCGACGTTTGAGCAGGGGAGCTCGGAGACGGGGGAGGTGCAGAGTTTTTTGCAGCGGGACGGGCGGGTAAGGCTGCGTTTTTCAGCGGCTGCGCGGATGGATGGGATGCGGGTGCGGGAGTATGGGGCGCTCAAGTCGGTGGAGCTGGCGTGGCCGCTGCGGGTGCGGGAGGTGGTGACGCCCTTTTCGTTCAAAGATGTGCCGCTGCCTTGAAGGGGGGGTGGGGGGGCCCGGGCGGCCCTGTTATTCGATGGTGAGGCCGGAGAGGTAGCTTTCGAGATCCTGGCGGGATTTCTCGATGCTGGCCTGGAAGTCCTTGATGGATTTGTTGGTGGCTTTGAGCTCGGTTTCCTTGGCGGAGAGATCGTTGACGGCGTCGGTGCGGGAGGTGGAGTTGGCGGGGAAGGCGGCGATGTTGCGGCGGATGTTTTCCTCTTCCTGCAGGATGTTGGTGCGGTTCTGGTCGGCGGTTTCCTTCTGGCGCTGCAGCTGGGCGATGACCCGCTGGCGGTCGGCGGCTTCGCCGAGGGCTTTTTTGACCTTGTCGGGGATTGCGGCGTTCTTGGACCAGTATTCGACTGCGGTGACGTCCATCGGCAGGATGGCGAGCTCCTCCCAGCGCGTGCGCTCCTCGGCGACGACGAGCGTGCTGGAGGCCTTGGCGGCGAGGGTGGTCTGGAAACGGTACAGCTTGTCGGTTTTTTCCAGCGGCTTGTCGGGGGCCTTGAGATCGAAGTCGGGCGTGCGGGGGTGTTCGATGACCAGCGATTTTTCGTGGTCGGCCTTGTTCTGGATGGCGTAGGTCTGCTGCTGGCGGTCGAGGTATTTCAGGCGCAGCACGCCGTTGACGATGGCGCCGGTGAGGACGCTGTTGTTGGTGTCGTGCTTGGCGGCGTCGACGAGCATGTCCTGGTCGACGGCGTAAGAGAGGAGGCGTTCCTGGCCGGGGGGGACATCGTCGACGGAGGCATCGCCGGCGTAGCTCTGGGTGATGGAATTGTCGGCCTTTTTGGTCATGTCGAGGACCGCGACGGGGCCGGCGAGGAGGTAGTTTTTGGTTTCATTTTTCAGGCGTACGCCGCGGAGGGGGTTGCGCGCCAGGACGGACTGGTTGTAGATGCTGATGCGGTCGATGGGGAGCTTGTCGGTGATGATGGGGATCATGCTGGAGCGCTGGCGGGCGAGGGAGACGTTGGGGACGGAGTACTGGAACATTTCGCCGATCTTGGCGGCTTCGGCGATGGAGGCGACGCCCTGGGCGTAGTTTGCGGCCATTGAGGAGGAGTCGGAGGCTTCGGTAACTGCCTGGAGGTTGAAGGTGGGGGGTGCAGCGGGGGCCGCTGCGCGGGCGGCTGCCGCACCGGGTGCTGCGCCTCTTCCGCCCCCGCGTCCGCCGAAGCCTCCACCACCACCGCCGCCGCCGGCGTTGCCGAAGCCGCTGGCTCCGGCCGGTCCGTTGACGGCTTTGGCTTCCGCGTCCATGCCTTCGTCGTAGGTTTGGGGTTTGAGGCTGGCATAGGTTTTGGGCTGGACGACGGGGCGCGGGACATAGAGGGGCTGGTAGAGGTCTTCGATGAAGGAGATGGGGCGGCCGCCGACGAGGTCGAGGGTGATGTTGTTCCAGTCGTTGTCGGTCTGGTTTTCGACGATGGCCCATCCCATGAGGTTGGCGGAGTCCCGGGAGTTTTCTTCGGGAAGGATGAGGCGGTAGGAAGTTTTCCAGACGGGGGTTTCGACGACGTAGCCGAGGGCGACGCGGCGATCGCCGGTGCCGTCGAAATTGACGATGACGGGTTTTTTGTCCTTGTCGCGGGCCTGGGCGAGGGCGGCGAGGGCCTGGTCGAGTTCGGATTGGAGGGCGGCATCTTCGAGATTGATTTTGCGGACCTCCTCGAGCGGCAGCGAACGGATGCCGCCGGCGGCGATGAGGTTGATGTACCAGACTTTGACGACTTTCTGGTCGTCCTTGGAACCGAGGGGCCGGTCCTTGGCTTCGACGCCGAGGATGGTGCCGCTGAGGCTTTCATCGAGCATCTGGATGCTGACCTTGGCGCCGCGGACCTGGTTGAGGATGTCGGCGAGGGTGGGGTTGTTGGAGATGTCGATCTGGAAGCTTTTGAGGGTTTTGGAGACGGGGTTTTGCGAGGGGTAGGTGATGGAGGTGACGCGGCCGGCGTCGGCATCGGAGACGACGAGGGACTTGAGGACGTCGTTGATCTGGTCGGTTTTGAAGCGGAGTTCGGAGGCGGCGTTGCCGGTGACGGTGCCGGCGTGCTGGAAGAAGCCCACGCCCGAGGAGAAGAGGACCACGCGGCGGACGGGGACATCGACGGTGGGTCGTTTTTCGGTGGCGGCACCGGCGCCGGGCTGGGTGGCGGGCGTGGTTTGGGCGAAAGCGGGGGCAGCGGAGAGAGCGGCAAGGGCGAGGAGGGTCGCAGCAGAGAAACGCGTCATGGCGGTGGTCCTTTTATGACAGGGAAGGTCGATGGATCAATAGATGCGCGACCGTGGCCGGAGTTCCCCAGGAAACCGGTCGCCAGGTTTTTCCGCCGGCGGAGGCTCAGCGCGGCGTGAGGACGACGAGGGCGACGCGCAGCACCATCGAGACGACGATCGCGAGCGTCCAGACAGGCATGATGGTTTGCAGCCCCTGGTCTTTGTGCTGCCATCCCCAGATGAGCGCCCACAGGCCGCAGATCAGGCCGATGACCCCTTGGAGCACGCTCTCTGAAAACATTTTGATGAGGACCATGACCCAGCAGACGAGCGACACAAGCGCGCACAGAAGCGCCACCAACCCAAGAAGCATCAGCATGCAACTCTCCAAAGGGAACGGTTCATGCGGGCAGCGGGAAAATCCCGGCCAGCCGTAAGGGCCAGTAGACCGCGAAGGCAATCAGCAGGACGTAGGGCAACCGCGTGGAGCGTTCGAAGGTTTCCACGGCGGAAGCGAGCCGCAGGAGGTGACGCCGGGGAAGGACGGAGCCGATCGCCAGCAGGAGGATTCCGGCGAGGAGCACGGGGCCGAGGGCGTGGTATTGCAGGGCCTCGACGGGGTGGCCGCGGAGGAGGGACATGCAACTGCGGGTGAGACCGCAGCCGGGGCAGGGCAGGCCGGTGGTGTGGTAGAAGACGCAGGGCCAGGCGGGAAGGCGGGCCAGGGAGAGGCCGATTTGTGCGGCGCCGACGCAGGCGCAGGTGCGGATGACGATGGGCTCGGCGAGCACGGAGGCCAGCGGCGTGCGCAAGCGGGGCATCCCGTGAAGGGAGGCGGCAGGCGGCAGAGGCAGCGACGTGTCGCTCATGGAGATTCTCGCAGGGTCGCGGCGGGGCGGCTTCGTGGGGGTGGTGCGTTTGTGAGCGTCTGTGATGGCAAGACGTTGCGCTTCGTTTTGATGACCTTAGCCTACCGCGGCAGGGGGGGAAGTCAACGCGAAAGCGAGCAAGGGGCGGGGCTTCACGGGCGGGATTGCGGCGCTGGCGGCAAAACGAAACCAGCCCCGCTGCCCCCAAAATTCGGGGATCGCGGGGCCGGAAAGTGGAGAGGAGGGGAATCGAACCCCCATCTACGCATTGCGAACGCGTCGTTCTCCCATTGAACTACCTCCCCGGTTGGGGACCGCTCGCAAGTCTATGGGAAAGGGGCGACCTACGAACGTCTGGTTGTCCTTTTCGCCGTTTTCCGGACCGTTTGAGGGTGATCCGAAACGCGGGCCTGCAGTCGTGGGTTTCACGCGGCGGGAGAGGCATCTTAAACGAAAGGGCGGCGGGATGTCCAGCCATCGGGGAAGGCGGACCGTGAGCGATGGCGTGGTGGATGATGCCGGTGAACGCGGCGCGGCGTGGAGGACCGTTGGACGAGTGGTGCGTGCATCACGACGATCCCGTCGCCGGCGGGCGTTGTTTGAATCCGGAAACGGCTGTATATTCGTCGCTCTCGGCGGAACGATCGTCGGTACGATGATCTTCCATCGCGATGTGCCATGCGGGCGTAACTCAGTGGTAGAGTCACAGCCTTCCAAGCTGTTGGTCGAGGGTTCGAATCCCTTCGCCCGCTTTTGAAGTAAAGCCAGCCAAACGCTGAACTTAGCGTACCTGCCTGCGTCAGGCAGTGTGGCCTTGAATCCCTGGAAAGGTGGTAGTACTACCACCGAGGGTGAAAGGAAGCACTGTGTCACGCGGCAAGCAGATCCCGTCCTATTGTCTTCATCGTCCAACCGGCCAGGCCCGGGTTCGCCTCTCGGGCCGCGACCACTATCTGGGTCGCTACGGCTCACCAGAGAGTCAACAAGTCTATTCCCGTCTCATCGCCCAATACTGCCGGCCGGGCTGTGGCACCCCGTCCGCTGCGCCGCCAGCGGCGGAGGCGACGATCTCGATAAATGAGTTGTTCCTTAGGTACCTGACGTTTGCCAACAGCTACTACGTTCGTGACGGTGTGCCAAGCGGGGAGGTTAAAAACCTCCGTGATGCGATGCGTTCGGTCCGCGCCTTATATCAACTTATTCCTGCTCACGAATTTGGTCCTTTGGCCCTGAAAGCCGTCCGGCAACACATGATAGACGTGGAGAAGCTCTCCAGAAACGTCATCAATGCCCGAATTAACCGGATCAGACGCATCTTTAAATGGGGTGTCAGCGAGCAGCTGATTCCGGCATCGGTTCTCGAAGGGTTGCGAGCTGTCGATGGACTGCGACAGGGGCGCAGTGCCGCGCGCGAGACGAAGCCGGTCGGCCCTGTGGAGGACGCCGTGGTGGAGGCGACGCTTAAATTCTTGCCCCCGCAGGTCTCGGACATGGTGCGGCTCCAGCGCCTGACGTCGATGCGCCCTGGCAATGTGGTGAATTTGCGGTGGATGGACGTGGACTGCAGCGGATCTGTCTGGTTCTACCATCCGCACACGCATAAATCGGCATATTTGGGGCGCAAGCTGGTGATCCCGTTGGGACCGAAGGCACAAGCGGTCCTTGGAAAATATGTGCATCGCCCCTCGCACC
>JBEHXY010000233.1:0-6474 GCA_048498455.1 Planctomycetota bacterium
TCAGCTCGATCTTCCAGTACATCGAAGGCTTCTACAATCGTCAGCGGCGACACAGCACGTTAGGCTATCAGAGCCCCGAAGCGTTCGAGGCCGGCCTGGCAGCGCACGAATGAGCCGGCGCCCACGGAATGTGGGGAAGTCCAGTTTGGGAGGGGTGGGATGGACAAGGGGGGCGTTGGGCCCCCCTTGTCCACGCGCTGATCTTTGATCAGCGGTTAACAGGGGGGTGGGTCAGGACAGCGCGAGGGTGAGGAGGGTGAGGACGGTGGCGTTGTTGAGGGCGTGGGCGGTGATGGAGGGGAGGAGGGAGTTTCGGTATTCGCGCATGGTGGCGAAGGTGAAGGCGAGGGCGGCGAGGGCGGGGATGGCGGGCCAGCCCTGGGGGTGGATGGCGGCGAAGAGGAGGGAGGAGATGAGGGCGGAGAGGAGGTGGCCGGTGCGGGAGCGGAGGTAGGTGTAGAAGAAGCCGCGGAAGAAGAGTTCCTCGAAGAGGGGTGCGTAGACGGCGGCGAGGAGGAGGAGGGGGAAGAAGACTTTGGGGTCGGGGGAGATGACATTCTGGATGGGGTGGGAGGCGTCCTTGTGGGAGAGGGTGATGAGGATGAAGGCGAGGACGGCGCCGATGGCGAGGAGGGGGAGGCCGGCAAGGTAGCCGACGATGCCGGCGAAGATTTCTCGGAAGAAGCCTTTGCCGGCGTTGAGGGCGCCGGCGCGGCGGATCTCGGTGAAGGATTGGCCGCGGAGAAAGGGCCAGAGGCAGACGGCGAAGGGTGCGGCGAGGGAGAAGGCGATGACTTCGTTGCGGGGGACGTGGAGGCGGTCAAGGAGGAGGGGGAAGACGATGAGGGAGGCGAGGTAGAGGGTGAAGGCTTCGAGGAAGGGGCGGGGGTTGCTGGGGGCGGGGGCGTTGGGGAGGGCGGGGAGGAGCTTGCGGCGGACGCGGAAGACGATGAGGGTGATGAGGAGGACCAGGCCGATGGTGCCGGCGGCGAGGGCGACGAGCATGAAGGCGGAGAGGGCGAGGGTGGTGCGGGTGGCGGCGGCGAGGGTTTGCTGGCGGAGGGGGTCGGAGGCGGGGAGGGTCTGGGAGATGGCGAGGTCTGCGAACCAGCCGTGATGGTCGCGGAGTTCTGCGGGGGTGGAGGGCGCGGGGACGAGGAAGGGAACGGGTTCGAGAGCGTCGGGTGCGCTGGCGGGGGTGGCATCGTTCTGGAGGAGGCGGTTGATGTCGGGGGCGAGGGTTGGGGATTGGGCGGCGAGTTGTTCGAGCTGGGGGTCGGCGGCGGCGGGACCCTCGATGAAGCGTTGGACGATGAGGGCGCGGAAGCGGTCTTCGGAGGATTTGGCGGATTGGAAGAGGGTGTCGGTGAGGTTGGAGGGCGGGGCTTGGCCGGTGGTGCGGAGGAGGGTGACGATGCCGACGATGTGGCGGGCGGGGAGGAGCGCGGCGGCGTCGGGGGGCTTGATGTTTGCGGGGCCGGTGGCGGGGGTGAGGGCGGAGGGGCGGGAGCGGTTGAGTTCCGGGGCAACGAGGGGGATGGCGACGAGAACCAGGAGGAGGAGGCAGCAGAGGAATTCAGAGAGGTGGAAGCGGGGTTTGGGGGCAAGGGTCATGGGGGCATGATAGCGGGGCGGGGGCAGGGGAGGGGGAAAAGGGGAAGAATGTGGGGTTTTGCGGGGAGAAAAGGCATGGGGCGCATTCGATTTGCTGGGCGATGGTGGTGGGGTTTTTGACGGCGTACCCGGTGAACTGGTGGCTGGTGCGGGCGGGCTTGAAGGAAAAGATGTGATGGCGGACGAGGAGCAAGCGGATGCGGGGCGGCGGTGGGAAGTGTGGCGGCGGACGGCGACGGCGGCGGGGGTGTGGGTGGTGGCGCTGGGGGTGGGGCTGCTGCTGTGGTTTCAGATTCACCTGTTGCTGCTGGGGTTTGCGGGGGTGCTGCTGGCGGTGTTTTTGTACAAGCTGTCGGCGGGGCTGACGCGGTGGACGGGGATGCCTTACTGGGTGTCGCTGGCGGTGGTGTGCGCAGGGCTGGTGGGGCTGCTGGTGGGTGCGGGGTGGCTGGTGGGGAATCGGATCATGGACCAGGCGGATGCGTTGAAGCAGCAGTTGCCGTCGGCGTGGGAGCAGGCGAAGGGCACATCCGGCAGTCGGCGGGCGGGCGGTGGGTGCTGGACCGGGTGCAGGATGCGGCGGGGTCGATGGAGCAGTCGGGGATGGTGAAGTCGGGGCTGGGGCTGCTGTCGTCGTCGGGGACGATATTTGCGGAGGCGTTCACGGTGCTGTTCATCGGGCTGTTCGGGGCGATCAGTCCGCAGGTGTATGTGCGGGGGTTGATGCGGCTGGTGCCGCTGGGACGGCGGGGGTTGGCGCGGGAGCTGTTGACGGAGAGCGGGGGGATTTTGTGGTGGTGGATCATCGGGCAGCTGGCGGCGATGGCGTTTGTGGGGGTGGTGACGGGGGTGACGGTGGGGCTGCTGGGGGTGCCGCTGGCGTTGACGCTGGGGCTGGTGGCGGCGTTGCTGAATTTCATTCCGAACTTCGGACCGCTGGTGGCGGCGGCGCCGGCGGTGGTGCTGGCCTTGGCGAAGTCGCCGACGACGGCGTTGTGGGTGGTGGTGGCGTACCTGGTGATTCAGTTGGTGCAGAATCATGTGGTGACGCCGGTGATTCAGCAGCAGGCGGTGCAGTTGCCGCCGGTGGTGATGATCGTGGCGCAGCTTTTCATGTATTACTGGGCGGGGCTGCTGGGGATGGCGTTGGCGCCGCCGCTGGCGGCGGTGGTGATTCATGTGGTGGAGCGGCTGTACGTGCGGCGGACGCTGGGGGATCCGATGAAGGAGGGGGAGGGGTTCTGGCCGGAGGGGGCGTGAGGGTTGTCGGGAAGTTCGTGGTGAGCGTTTCAGCGGGGGTTCATTTGCGTCTCCAGTAAGCGAGGCCGGCGGCGACGGCGGCGCCGAGTCCGACGGCGGCGAGGGTGTTGCGGTTCTGGTTGAGCCAGAGCTGGGGGCTGAAGGATTTGGCGCGGCTGTCGAAGCGGCCATGGGCGCCGAAGTCTTTTTCGACGGGGTTCCAGAAGTTGTTGGGGTGGTCGGGTTTTTGGGGGCCCTGAAGGGCGCCATCCCAGGCGGCGTGGGAGATGTAGCGGTCGAGGAGGGCGGAGTTCACTTTTTCGCCGGCGACGCTTTCGACGGTGGGGTAGCCGACGAGGACTTCCTTGCGGTTGTGTTCGGACGCAAAGAGGATGGCTTCGGCGGGGACTTCGGGCTGGTAGATGGCGCCGACGGGCTGGACTTCGTGGCCGGTTTTGTTCTGGGTCCATTCGAACTGGGGGGTGTTGACGCCGGGGAGGCTGACCATGGAGACGCGGACGTTGCTTTTTTTGTGCATGAGTTCGGTGCGGAGGCTTTCGACGAAGCCGTAGACGCCGTGCTTGGCGGAGCAGTAGGCGGACTGGAGGGGGATGGAGCGGTGGGCGAGAGCGGAGCCGACGTGGACGATGGCGCCGCGGTCGCGGGGGAGCATGCGTTTGAGGGCGGCCATGGTGCCGTAGACCTGTCCGAGGAGGGTGACGTCGACGATGTGTTTGAATTCGTCGGGGGTCATCTGCCAGACGGCGGCGTATTCGGAGACCATGGCGTTGTTGACCCAGACGTCGAGGGGGCCGAATTCTTTTTCGGTTTGTTCGGCGGCGTTTTCGGAGACGTTGGGATCGGCGACATCGCCCTGGAGGATGAGGGCTTTTCCGCCGAGGCGTTCGACATCTTCCTTGGCGGCTTCGAGGCCGACGTGACCGCGGGCGATGAGGCAGAGGTGATCACCGCGTTTGGCGAAGGCGCGAGCGGTGGCGCGGCCGACGCCGGCGGAGGCGCCGGTGATGACGACGACGCGTGGGGATTTGCTGGCAAACATGGTGGTTACCTTTCGGAAGGGTTGGAGGAGGAGGACTGGGTGAGGGCGGCGGTGTCGAGTCGGCGGCTTTCCATGGGGAGGATGCCGCGCCATTGCTGGATGAGGTTTTTGTAGGCCGTGCCGACGGGGCGGATGTGGCGGTCGAGGTCGTAGAGGCCGAGGGGATCGACGTGGCCGTTGTCTTCACGGAGGCCGGTGTTCCAGTCGACCTGGTCGATGAGGCTGAACCAGGTGAAGCCGACGATGGGGACGCCGTCTTCCTTGAGTTTGAGCATGGAGAGCCACTGGTTGCGGAGCCAGAGGACGGCGTCGTGGTCGCCGAGCTGGTTGGTTTCGGTGTGCATGACGGGGAGCATGTAGCGGTTGAAGTATTCGCGGGTGAGGAGGTAGTAGCCGTAGACGGGGCCTGCAGGGATGAGGGGGGCGTCGCCGGGCGGGACGATGTGTTCGTTGGTGGCGTAGTAGTCGTTTCCCATGACGCATGCGGGGGCGAGCTTGCGACCGTGGTCGAGGAACCAGTGGTATTCGTCGAGGGAGGTGCCGTTGGCGAGGAGGTATTCGAGGATGGAGGCGGAGACGTCGTGGCCGTAGCAGAGATCGAGGGCGAGGAACCGGCGCTGGTTGAGGAAATGGGAACGGCCGAGGGCAGCGGGGAATTGGGCGTGGAAGTAGCCGGTGGCTTCGCTCTGGATGAAAACGCACCCGGGGCGGACTTTGAGGAGGGCCTCTTCGGCGAGGATGGTTGCTTTGGCGCAGTTTTTGAGGGCGGTGATGTAGGACCTGTCGGAGGAGAGGCGTTCGTTCCAGAAGCCGTAGAGGGCGGAGAATTCGCAGGCGATGCGGATTTCGTTGACGGGGGTGAAGAGTTCAATCCAGGGGTAGCGCTGGGCGAAGGCGACGGCGAACTCGGCGAGGTAGTGGGGGAAGTCGGGGTTCTGGAAATTTTCGAGCCAATTGGGGAGGCCGAAGTGGCAGAGGTCGGCGATGGGGGTGATGTGGCGTTCGCGGAGGTCGTGGAAGGTTTCGTCGACGAAGTCCCAGTCGTAGCGACCGGGTCCGAGGTGGACCTTGTAGTAGGGCGGGCCGTAGCGGAGGTACTCGATGCCCATGTCCTGGACGAGTTGAAAGTCTTGTTTCCAGTGCTGGTAGTGGCGGGTTTTTTCGTACTCGTCGATGCGGAGGGTTTTGCCGTTTTTACCGGTGATGAGGGGATAGCTGCACTCGAGGCCGGTGGTGAAAAGGAAGGGGCGATGGCTGGCATCGCGGCGGAGGAATTGTGCGGGGGCGACCACGGGGGGTTCCTCGGGTTGCGGTATCAGGTGGAGGAGCGGCGGTGGTTGAAGTCGAGGGCGCGGTGGGCGACGAAGGCGGCGGCGGCGAGGCCGAGGAGGGCGGCGGCGGTGCGGAGGGACGCGGCGCGGTGCTGGCGGGCGCGGAGGCGGACGAGGGCCTGTTCGGGGCGTTCGCCGTCGCGGGGTTCGGGGCCTTTGTGGATGGCGCGCTGGAGGACTTCGGCGAGGTGGAGGGCGTGGCGGTCGGTTTCCTGGTGGATCTGTTCGCGGCAGGAGAAGCCGTCGGTGAGGATGAGGGTGTCGTCGGAGGCGTTGCGGACTTCGGGGAGGAGGAGGCGTTCGCCGCACTTGATGGAGACATCGTAGTGGGCGCCTTTTTCGTATCCGAAGGCGCCGGCCATACCGCAGCAGCCGTCCTCGGGTTCGTGGAGGTCGGCGTGGAGGTCCTTGAGGAGTTTCTTTTCGTCGTCCATGCCCATGAGGGATTTGTGATGGCAGTGGCCGTGGAGGAGGATTTTTTGATGGAGTGCGGGGGGTTTGAAATCGGGGGCGTGTTTGGCGAGGAACTCGCTGAGGAGGAAGGTCTGGCTGGAGAGGCGCTGGGCGTCCTTGGAGGTGGGGAAGAGGTTGGTGAGTTCATCGCGGAAGACGGCGGCGCAACTGGGTTCGAGGACGATCATGGGAAGTCCGGCCTGGATGTGGGGGCGCATGACGTCCATGAACTGGTGGAGCCAGCGTTTGGCGGTGGGGACGAAGCCGTAGTCGTAGAGGGGGCGTCCGCAGCAGAGGTCCTGCATGGGGACGACGACACGGAAGCCGGCGTATTCCAGGACATCGACGGCGGCCATGAGGGTTTCGGGCATGAAGTGGTCGTTGAAGGTGTCGGCGAAGAGGAGGACGGGGGGCTTGGCGTCGTTGTGTGATTGGCGGCGGGCGAATTGCTTTTTGAAGGAGACGGGAGCGAAGGGGGGAATCTGGCGTTTTTGTTCCATGCCGGCGAGGGACTTGGCAAGGGGGCCGGTGAGGGGGGCATGGGTGAGCCAGTTGGAGAGGGTGGCGAGGCCGGGGACTTTGTGGACGAGGCTGGCGAAGAGGTGGATGAAACCGAAGGCGAAGGCGTGGCGTGGGCGGAGTTTTCCTTCGTAGTAGTGGGAGAGGAATTCGGCTTTATAGGTGGCCATGTCGACGTTGACGGGGCAATCGTGTTTGCAGCCTTTGCAGGCGAGGCAGAGGTCGAGGGAGTCTTTGACTTCCTCGGATTTCCAGCCG
>JBEHXY010000234.1:0-6445 GCA_048498455.1 Planctomycetota bacterium
GGGTGGCCGTTGCGATCGGCGGGGTGGGCGCGCTGGATCCTGGCGCCCAGCTTCTGGAAGGCGGCCGTGATTTTTCCTTCCATCTCGAGTTGTGCGGCGGCGCACACCTTGTTTGCGGATGCCCGCAAGTCGCCCGAAGCCACCAGATAGACCAGCCGCGCCTTGGCCATACGCTCATGCTCCTGCATTGTCAGCAGATGGAATCGATGTGAACGGTGTTACTTGGTGGCATCCGCGAGAACCGGGGCGGGGACGGGCTGGTTCGCCACCGGCGCGGCCGTCTCGACCTGGGCGTGGCGGATGACCGCCAGCGGCCGCTCAAGGGCTTTGAGGACCGGACCCGGATACACGCCCAGCACGACCACCGCGATGGCCAGGGGCGTGAGCACCGCGACCTCGCGGCCGGTGATGTCGCCGCCCATGACGTACTTGGGATGGACGGTTTCGTGGGTGTCTTTTTCAGAGGTGAGGACGGGGTAATAGAGGGGGCCGAAGAGGAGGGTGCTGGTGAGGCGGAGCATGTAGACAGCGGAGAGGACGATGCCGATGGCGGCGATGGTGCCGTAGACGGCGCCGAGGTTGCCGCTGGTGAAGGCGCCGAGGATGACAAGGAATTCGGAGACGAAGCCATTAAGGCCCGGGAGGCCGACGGCGGCCATGGTGAAGAGGACGAGGAAGAAGGAGAGTTTGGGCATGGCGCGTGCGAGGCCGGAGAGTTCGCGGATGTCGCGGGTGTGGTAGCGGTGGTAGATCATGCCGATCATGAGGAAGAGGGCGCCCGAGACGATGCCGTGGTTGATCATGTAGAGGACGGAGCCGCCCATGCCGGTGGCGTTGAGGGCGAGCATGCCCAGGACGCAGCCGCCGAGGTGGGAGACGGAGGAATAGGCGATGACTTTTTTGATGTCGGTCTGGACCCAGGCGACGAGGGCGGCGTAGATGATGCCGATGAGGCACTGGATGGCGAGGACGAGCACGACGATGGGGAAAAGGATTTTGCCATCAAAGGTGATCAGGCCGATGGGCAGGGCGATGCGAAGCAGGCCATAGGTGCCGAGCTTGAGGACGAGTGCGGCGAGGTCGACGGAGCCGGCGGTGGGGGCTTCGGTGTGGGCGAGGGGCAGCCAGGTGTGGAGGGGGAAGAGCGGGGTTTTGACGCCGAAGGCGGCGAGGAGGCTCATGAGTATCCAGAAGCGTTCCTGCCAGGAGGCGGTGTGCTGGGCCCAATCAACGACGGTGGGCAGGTAGAAGCTGCCGGCGGCGTTGCCGGCGTAGAGGATGCCCACGAGCATGAAGATGGAGCCAAAGAAGGTGTAGAGGAAGAGTTTGCCGGCGGCGCGTTTGCGTTCCTTGCCGCCCCACATGCCGACGATGAAGAACAGCGGCACGAGGGAGGCTTCGAAGAACATGTAGAAGACGAGAAGGTCGGTGGCCATGAAGGTGCCGGCCATGGTGACGAGGAGGAAGTTCATCCAGGCGTAATGTTGGCGGGAGCGGACGTGGATGGAGCGGAGGGAGGCGGTGACGGCGAGGGGGTGGAGGGAGGCGGTGAGGAGAACGAGCATGAGGGAGATTTCGTCGAGGCCGAAGGAGAAGCGGACGCCGAGGCCGGGCATGGTGGGGCCGCTGACCTGGTACTGCATGCCGCCCCTGGCCCAATCATATTGGATGGCCATGGAGATGGCGGTGAAGAGGGTGGAAGCGGAGACGGCGAGGCCCCAGGTTTTTCCGCGCATGCGTTTGGGGAGCATCATGCCGGCGATGACGCCGATCATGGGCAGGAGGAGCAGCGCCCAGGGGAGGTATTCCTTGGGGAGAAAGGCGGCCCCGGTGCTGAGGATGCCCAGGAGCAACAGGAGCGTGACGGGGATACCGCGGATATGCGTCATAGCGATTTACACTGTCCGATGCAGATTCACAGGGCGGCGGGGCCGCGAGTCAAAGGGCGCATCCTAAGCCAAGGGCGAGGCGTTGTCGACGGCGCGGCGGGGCGGGGGCGGAGGGGGGGAAAAGGCATTCCCAGGTAGCGATGGGACGGCTATACTCCGGCCTCACGTCTCAGCCGTTTGTGCGCATCAGATCGAGGTTTTCATGGCGACGCATCCGCTTTCCCGCCGCAGGTTCATCCAGGCGACGGGGGCGCTGGGGGCTGCCGGCCTGGCATCGTGCAGCCAGCAGGGCGGGCACTCCGTTTCGGCCGACCATCCGATTCCGATCGTGTACAGCCCGGCGGATGCGGTGGCGTCTTCGGTGCCGGGGCAGTGGGCGATGCGGCATCTCGTCGAGAAGCTGGTGGCGGGCGGGGTGCCGGCGACGATTGTGCCGTCACTGGAGGCGGCGACGCATCCGGCGTTGGCGATTTGCGCGCGGGGGGCGGCGGAGACGATGCAGCCAGAGGAGCTGTCGCTGCGGTGGGAACGGGGGGCGGATGGCAAGACGCCGCTGCTGGTGGCGAGCGGTGGCGGGCCGGTGGGGCTGGTGTATGCGCTCACGGAGTTGGCCGATCGGGTCGTGCATGCCAAGGATGCGGTGGCGGCGTTGCGGGAAGTGCCCGAGACGCACGAGCGGCCGGCGAACGGCGTCCGGTCGATCATGCGGATCTTCACCAGCGATGTGGAGGACAAGGCGTGGCTGCATGACCGCACGTTCTGGCCGCGGTACCTGGCGATGCTGGCGACGAACCGCTTCAACCGGTTCAATTTGTCGTTCGGGCTGGGGTATGACAACAATCGGAACCTGCGCGACACCTATCTGTATTTCGCGTATCCGTTTCTGCTCGATGTGCCGGGATACAAGGTGCGGGCGACGAATCTTTCGGACGAGGAGCGGGATCGGAACCTGGAGTCGCTGAAATTCATTTCGGACACGGCGGCGCAGCGCGGGCTGCATTTTCAGCTGGGGCTGTGGACGCATGCGTATGAGGCGATCAGCAGTCCCAATGCGAATCATCTGATCGAGGGGCTGACGCCGGACACGCATGCGCCTTATTGCCGGGACGCGCTGCATTTGCTGCTGCAGAAGTGCCCGAACATTCGGGGCGTGACGTTTCGGGTGCACGGGGAATCGGGCGTGCCGGAGGGGAATTACGATTTGTGGAAGATGATTTTCACCGGGACGCGTGATGTGGGGCGGCCCGTGGAGATTGACATGCATGCCAAGGGGATGGACCAGGGGATGATCGATGCGGCGCTGTCGATCGGGCAGCGGGTGACGATTTCGCCGAAGTTCTGGGCGGAGCACCTGGGGCTGCCGTATCACCAGGCGGCGATTCGAGAATTGGAGATGCCCAAGGCGACGAATGCGACGGGGCAGTTTGCGCTTTCGAGCGGGACCCGGTCGTTCCTGCGGTATGGGTATGGGGATTTGCTGACGGCGGATCGGAAGTACGGGATCATTCATCGGATTTGGCCGGGGACGCAGCGGCTGCTGTTGTGGGCGGATCCGACGTTTGCGGCGGATTATGGGCGGGCGTTTTCGTTTTGCGGGTCGGACGGGTTTGAGTTGTTTGATCCGCTGTCTTTCAAGGGGCGGCAAGGATCGGGTGTGCCGGGGCATCGCACGGCATACGCGGACGAGACCCTGCAGCCGGCGTACGACCATGAGAAGTTTTTGCTGACGTATCGGTTGTGGGGGCGGCTGACGTACAACCCGGAGACGCCGAAGGAGGGGTGGCAGCGGGAATATCGCAGCGAGTTTGGCGGGGCGGCGGCGGCGATGGAAGCGGCGCTGGCGAGCGCGTCCCGGATTTTGCCGCTGGTGACGACGGCGCATTTGCCGTCGGGGGCGAACCTCACGTATTGGCCGGAGATTTACACGAATTTGTCGCTGGTGGATCCGTCGAAGGCGGGGCCGTTCACGGACACGCCGGCGCCGCGGACGTTTTTGAACGTGAGCCCGCTGGATCCTCAGATGTTTTCTACGATTTCGGAGCATGTGGCGGCGGTGCTGGCGGGGAAGCGGCTGGCGAAGATTTCGCCGGTGGAGGTGGCGCGGCAGTTGGACGTCTGGGCGGATGGGACGGAGACGTTTTTGGCGAAGGTTGCGACGGCGGGAGCGACGCCGGCGCTGCGGCGGGCGGTGTTGGATGCACGCATTCTGGCGTTGACCGGGCGGTTCTTCGCGATGAAATTCCGGGCGGGGATTTTGTTCTGCGTGTACATGAAGACGGGTGATGCCAGGGCGCGGGACGAAGGGCTACTGGCTTATAAGACGGCGAGAGGGACGTGGCAGAAATTGGCGACGCTGACAACGGGGCCTTATGCGGCCAACGTGGCGTTTGGTCCGACGGCGTGGCTTCATGGGAATTGGTCGGATCGGTTGGGGGCGATGGATGCGGATATCGCGGCGGTGGAGGCCTACAAGGCGGAGGCGACAGCGAATGGGCCGGCGGGCATGCTGGAGGCGATGCTGACACTTCCTGCGCGGGAGACGGAGGGCGTTGTGCATCGCCCGCCAGCGCACTTCACGCCGGGGCAGCCGGTGAAGGTTGATGTCGCTGTGAAGGGCAACGGCATCGGCCGGCTGCTGTATCGGCACGTGAACCAAGGGGAGCGCTGGGCCTCGGCGGAGTTGGGGCGGGACCAGTCGGCGCTGAGCGCGACGATTCCCGCGGCGTACACGCAATCGCCGTTTGCCCTGCAGTATTATTTTGAGCTCGGCACCGCGTCGGACGATCCGCAGCTGTTTCCGGGGTTCGGTCCGCAATTCCGCGGACAGCCTTACTTTGTCATTCAACGCGCCACCTGACGGCCGCTTCCAGTCGCTTGTGAAAGGAATTTCATGTCCCGCACGTTCGCAGTCGTTGCGCTTGTTGGCGCTGCCCTGGTTCCTCTGGCGCTCGGTGCCGCTCCGGCGACCAAGCCTGCGGCGACACGACCCGCTTCGCCCGAGGTGCTTCCGGGCAACGGCGTGATGGCCCATCCTTTTCTTTATGCCGGTGAATGGGACACGCGGAAGACCGACCAATCCATGTTCATCGTGAAGGAGGGGAAGATCGTCTGGCAATATTCGATCCCGCTGCACAAGCCATCGGACAACGGCATTCAGGAATTCGACGATGTGACGATGCTCTCGAACGGGAACATCCTGTTCTCGCGGATGTCTGGGGCGGGGATCGTGAGCCCGGACAAGAAGCTGGTGTGGGAGTATCCCGCGCCCAAGGGGACGGAGGTGCACTCTGCGCAATCGCTGGGCAAAGACCGCGTCCTGATCATGCGCAACGGCAACCCGGCGCAGGCGATGATCATCAACACGGCGAACAACACGGTCGAAAAGGAAATCCCGATTCCCACGACCGTGACGTCGACGCATGGCCAATTCCGGCACATCCGCATGACGCCCAGCAACACGATCCTGGTGCCGCACATGGGAGAGAACAAGGTCGTGGAATACGATCTTGATGGGAAGGTGTTGTGGACGGTCGCGGCGCAATCGCCGTGGTCGGCGCTGCGGCTGAAGAACGGCAACACGCTGATTTCGAGCAACAAGAATTTCGTGCGCGAGGTGAACCCGAAGGGGGAGACGGTGTGGGAGCTGACGCAGGCGGATGTGCCGGACTACAAGCTTTCTAACACGCAGACGGCGTATCGCCTGGCCAACGGCGACACGGTGATTTCGAACTGGTGCGCGGGAATCAAGAACGACAAGGAGTGGGCGGGGACCGTGCAGTTCATCGAGGTGACGCCGGAGAAGAAGGTGGTGTGGGCGCTGCGGTCGTGGAGCGATCCAGTGGACCTGGGGCCGTCGACTTCGATTCAGTTTCTGGACGAGCCGGGTAATCCGGAGGATCAGGCGCGGTGACGCCGGCGGCGAACGACGTGGTGCAGCAGGGCGAGGGCGTCAGGGCGTGCCGGACCTGCCGGTGCCGCTTTGCTGGATCAATTTGGCCACGAGGGCGGTCCATCCGGTCTGGTGCATCGCGCCCAGGCCGGCGCCGTTGTCGCCGTGAAAGTATTCGTTGAAGGTGATCAGGTCGCGCCAGAACGGGTCATTCTGCAACTTGTCAATGCCGCCGAACACCGGCCGGTGCCCCTGGCCATTGCGTGCAAACAAGGCGATCAGCCGCCGGGAGAGCTCCGTTCCCACTTCCCACAGCGTCTTCTCATTGCCCGAACCGGTGGGGCACTCCACGGTAAAGCGCGATCCGTAATAATGATCAAATTTCTGCATCGCTTCAATCAGCAGATAGTTCAGGGGAAACCACACCGGGCCGCGCCAGTTTGAATTCCCGCCGAACAGGCCCGTCGTGGATTCTGCCGGCTCATAATCGACACAATAGCGCACCCCTTCGAGTTCCAGCTCGGCCGGGTGCTCGTGGTGATAGCGCGACACGCTGCGCAAGCCGAAGGGGGAAAGGAATTCCTCCTCGTCCAGCATGCGCGTGAGAATCGCCCGCAGGCGGTCGGCATCCACAATGGAGAACAGCCGCCGGTTCATCTGCCCAATC
>JBEHXY010000235.1:0-6436 GCA_048498455.1 Planctomycetota bacterium
GGCACCCAGACCTGGCGCGGCGCACGCCTCCTCGGCATCGCCCAGCAGGCCGCTCCCGCCGCCAAACCCGGTGAACTCCTCGTCTACCGCGACGCCCTCCTCGACGGCGGCTTCCGCGGCTGGGGCTTCGCCAAGTCCGTCGGCACAGACTTCCAGCAGGCCTTCTCCTGGAACGGCCAGCCCATCGACAAAACCATCTTTGAAATCGCCGTCACCGGTAAACCCCTCACCCCCGCCGAACGCGCCACCATGCCCATCCCCGGAAAACTCACCATCCTCAACGCCCGCTGGGGGCCCGCCAACCGCCTCGCCGACATCACCCAGAAACTCCAGGGCCATGTCGCCAGCGGCGCCATCGACCTCCCCATCGTCGCCGGCGATCTCTTCGGTCCCGCCACCCCCGGGCAGCCCCGCGAACTCAACCTCAGCGTCGACATCAATGGCACGCGCCTCATGCGCAAATTCAAGGAGGGCGAAACCCTCGCCTTCGCCGCGCCCGTCGTCCTCCCGCCCGCCGCCGCCGCCGGCCCACGCGGGCCCGCACCCACCATGTCCGAAATCGCCGCCTCGCTTGACTCCGGCGATTACCCCGCCACCCTCAAGCTCATCGCCCAGGTCCTGCCCCTCACCGGCGAAGCCGGCCGCTCCTACGATCGCCCCACGCTCCTCCTCCAGCGCGCCGAATGCCTCTTCCAGACCAAGGACCGCGCCGGCGCCCTCGCCTCCCTCCAGCTCGCCGCCAGGGAAGCCAGGGACCCCGCCGCCGCCGCCCCCGCCCTTGCTTTCGCCGCGCTCCTCCAGCGCAGCCCCAACGGCGAATTCCTCAACGCGGGCCCCAAATCCCCCGGCATCCCCATCCTCAAACCCGCCGGCCGCAAACCCGCCTACGAGGCCCTCTGGAAAGAACAGATGGACCTCATGACCCGCCACGCCGCCGCCGCTACCGCCGCCTCCCTCCCGCCCCTCCTCCAGGCCGCCGGCGAAATCCCCCTCGCCCGCGCCGCCGAGTTCATGGCCACCGGCGCCTCCACCAAGACCGACACCCACGCCGCCAACCTCGCCCGCCGCGCCGTCACCCTCATCAACGACGAACTCACCAGGGACAGCCAGCGCACCGAGGAAATCTACAACGCCGCGGTCGCCAACCCCGGCCTCAAACCCGACCAGGCCCAGGAACTCCGCAACCTCCTGGCCACCTGCGACCAGCTCCCCCGCGCCATCGCCGACCTCACCAGATCCCTCGCCAACGACGCCCTCTTCGCCCCCCTCGCCCCCTCCCTCGACAAGCTCCGCGCCCGCATCCGCGAGGTCGGCACCCATAAGTACTGACCACCCGCGCCCTTTTTGAGATTTCTCCATGAACCCCCGGCCCACAAAGATTAAAATCGGGCCGCACTTCTGTACTTCCATCCATGCGTCCCCGGACTTTGGGAGGGTCCTTTTATGCGCCTGAGATTGCGCTCCGTCGCCCCGGTTCTCTGTGCACTCATCGCCGCCGTCGCCGCCCCCGCGCTTCCTGCCTGGGCAGACGCCGCGCCCGCCGCAAAAGACGGCGCCTGGACCGTCCTCTTCCGCTCCGACGATCCCACCCTCTGGGGCCAGACCAAGGGCAAACCCACCGACCCCAACGGTTTCGCACTCCCCGATTCCGCCGCACCCGCCGACAGCAAGTTCGTCCGCCTCAAACGCATGGACACCGGCGCCTGCGTCATTGCCCCCGGCACCTTCAAAGACCTCCAGGGCTCCAACGTCCCCCTCCTCTGGGCCGATGGCTCCGTCACCTGGAGAACCCGCAGCGGCATCGGCGTCGTCCTGGGCATCGCCGACCGCTTCGCTTTCAGCAACGACAAGGACGCCTTCTACCTCCAGAAATCCAACGGCCGCGATGGTGGCGGCTTCCAGGGCTGGGGCTTCGCCCGCTCCCTCGGCCCCAGCACCGACCAGGGCTACACCTGGGCCGGACAACGCATCGGCCAGACCCCATTTGAAGTCGCCGTCGCCCCCGCCATCACCCCCGCCGAAGAACCCTGGTTGCTCCGCCAGGGAACCGTCAAACTGATCTCCGCCACCTGGGGCACAGACCCGCCCCGCGATGTCGCCGCCGACCTCCGCCAGAAGATGGGCCGCCTCGGCTACTCCTTCCGCCCCGACGCCACCTCCATGGGAGCCCCCGCCGCCGGCGATCACGTCCTCCACGTCCTCTACAACATCAACGGCGAGGACCACAACGAAACCTGCAATGAGGGCGAGGTCGTCCGCCTCGCCGCCCCCGCCGTGCGCATCCTCGGCCCCTCCGAAAAACAGCCCGGCCCCCTCACCATCGATGCCGCCAAATGGTCCTCCGGCGCAACCTCCCTCGACGTCACCCCGATCCTCCGCAAGGCCCTCAAGGACGGCAAACTCGACATGCCCGTGGAAACCGGCGCCCTCGGCAATCCCGGCGTCGGCTACAAGGACCTCCAGGTCAACTACCAGCTCGGCGGCCGCCACCTCGTCGCCCACTTCACCGACCACGAACGCCTCCTCCTCGGCGACCAGGTCGTCACCCTCATCGACATCAAGCTCCCCGCACGCGCCCCGGTGGCCGTCGCCGCCGCCGCCCCTGCCAAGCCCGCCGCCGGCTCCGACCAGCTCCTCCGCACCCAGAACACCATCAAGTCCCTCTCCGTCACCATCGACGGCACCGGCCGCATGTTCGGCAATGCCGAAGACTTCATCATGACCGCCTCCCCCGGCACGCCGCGCGAAGACACCCCCGTGAACTTCGTCGGCAAGGCCGGCCCCGAAATGGCGGGCGTCCGCGACGATGTCGTCCGCTACCTCCACGTCAAATATCCCAAGTGGCCCGCCTCGAAAGTGGATCTCAGCTTCGAGGAACGCGAGATCGGCAAGGATGGCGGATCCATCGGCGCCGCCGTCGGAACCCTCCTCCTCTCCATGCTCCAGGGGTACGACGTCGACACCCACCTCGCGATCACCGGTGATGTCTCCGCCGACGGCAAAATCCGCCCCATCGGCGGCGTCGCCGCCAAGCTCCGCGGCGCCGCCACCGCCGGCGCCACCATCGTCGTCATTCCCGCCGGCAACTACGACCAGCTCACCGACGCCGTCGTCTACGGGGGCAGCTCCCTCCTGATCAACACCCACGTCATCGGCGCCGCCACCCTTGAAGACGCCGCCGCCATCGCCCGCACCGATCGCCCCGAAGCCATCGCCGCCGCCGTCAAGCTCTTTGACGACCTGCAGCCCGAACTCAAAAAATTCCCCGAGCACGTCCATGTCAAAAACGTCCAGGACATCCTCCAGCAGATCGTCACCCTCGTGCCCAACGACTTCTCCGCCCGCATGCTCCTCGCCATCGGCCAGAACAAGGCCCCCAAAAAACTCTCCTCCATCGCGACCCTCTATTACATGTCCATCGCCGATCGCCAGGTCGGCCCCACCCTTCGCGATCGCTCCAAGCTCGACAGCATCAAATCCACCATGACTCCCGTCGCCGTGCAGCAGGGGCTCAACGAGCTCTTCAAGCTCCGCGGCATGGGCGCTCCCGAGGTGATGCCGCTGCTGGAGGCCGAGGTGAAGCTCATCCAGGGCATCAACAACGTCGAAATCGGTCGCGCCGTGCCGCAGTCCGTCCTCCCCCTCATCCAGAATTTCGAGGATGCCGAATCGCGCCTCAAATCCGATCACGGCTGGATGGAAAAACTGCTGAAGGAAGGCATCTAGCGTTCCCCGCCGCGCCGCGCCCCGCTGTCCCCGCTCCCCGATTCCCTGGAGAAGGTCATGCTGTCCCGTCATCCTGCCGCCCTCCTGGCATTCCTCGCGCTCACGTCCGCGGCCCTCGGCCAGACCCCCGCGTCGCAGCCCGCCAAACCCGCGCTCCAGCCCGACTCCGCCGGCTGGACCGTCCTGTTCCGCGCCGATGATTCCGCTCTCTGGAATTCCGATGCCGGCACCCGCCTCCTCCCCAACGGCTACGCCGCCACCGTCGATCGCGCGCTCAAGGACGTCCGCTACCTCCGCATCAAACGCATGGACACCGGCGAATGCATCGTCGCCGCCTGCACGCCGGAGCTTTTCGCCAAGGGCGGCCCCACGACCGAGGACCTGCTGATCCAGCCGGGAAGCCAAAGCTGGAACGACAAGGACACGCCCCACAAACTCCTGGGCCTCGCCGCCTATGGCCTCACCGCGCTGCAGGGCGAATCCTACGTGTGGAAAAGCAGCGGCAGCGTTGAGGGCGGCTACGGCGGATGGGGTTTTGGCAAAATCGTCGGCGGGGGCGAAACCTGCTGCTGGAACGGCCAGCCCATCGCCAAGACCATCTTCGAAATCTCCGTCAAATCCGCCGACCTCAACGCCCTCGACAAAAAAGACCTTCTCTCCCCGGGCACGCTGGTGGTCACCAAGGCCACCTGGGGCAAAGGCGGTTCCGCCGTCGATGTCACCGACAAGGTCAAACCGCTCGCCAAGCCCGACAAGCTGCGCTTCACCGCCAACGCCGCGGCCCTGGGCGAGGGCGACGGCAAGCGCGGCCGAACGCTGCACCTCGAGGGAACCCTCAACGGCCAGCCGATCACGCGGGAGGTCGCCGAGGGCAAGAACCTGCAGATCATCGCCCCGCCCATCCGGGCCGGCGCGGCCGTCGCCGACGCCATCGGCGTCGCGATCAAAGGCAAGCCGCGCATCGCCCCGCCCAAGACCGACGCCGCCGGCTGGATGGTCCTCTTCCGCGCCGACGATCCCGCCCTCTGGAACACCGACGCCGCCAACCCGGACATCGCCAACGGATTCGCCGGCGGGCTCGACAAAGCGCCGGCGGTGGTCGTGTACCTCCGCATGAAACGCATGGACACGGGTGAAACCATCATCGTGCCCATGAACCACGCGTCGCTGCTGGGCGACGTCAACATCAACGACGTCATGCTCTGGGCCGGCGGCGTGCAGACCTGGAACAAGCAGGCCAAGCCGGTGAAATTCGTGGGCATCGCGGACCCGGCCTTTCCGGCCTCCAAGGCCGGCGACCTGTACCTCTGGATTCCCAAGGACAAGCAGGACGCGGGGTTCGGCGGCTGGGGTTTCGCCAAGGCGGTCGGCAGCGAGGAGGGTCCGCGCCTCGAATGGGCCGGCACCGAAATCCCCAAAACCGTGCTCGAAATCGCCGTCAAGGAAAAGCCCCTGACGCCCGCCGAGCGCGGCGACCTGCTGATTCCCGGCAAGATCGAAATCCTCTCCGCCAAGTGGGGCCACGCCGCCAAGACCGCCGACATTTCCAAAAAGCTCCGCGCCCTGATCTCCCAAGGCACCCTCGAAACCAAGATCGATGCGGCGCTGGGCGGCGATCCGGCGCCCAACGAGAAAAAGCAGCTCACCCTCGCGTACCGCGTCAACGACATTCCCTTCACCCGCACACTCAACGATGGCGACAAGCTGGAGATTCTCGCCACCCCGATCCGCGCCAGAACCGCCGGCACGCGCGGGGCGATTCCGACGCGCGACGAGCTGTACGTCTTCCTCGACGCCGCCCTGTACACCGATGCGCTCTCCGGCATCGACCGCTCGCTGGCGCTCACCGGCGATGCGGCCGCGGGCGTCGACCGCCACGAGCTGCTGATGCTCAAGGCCGAATGCCTCATCCAGACCAAGGACAAGGGCCGGGCGCTGACGACGCTCGAATCCGCCGCCAAGGCCACCCCGGACGACGAGTATCCCGACGACGCCATCGCGCTCGCGGCCATCGTGCGCCGCAGCGGCAACGGCTTGTACATTTCCCCCGGCGCCAAACCCGGGACGGGCGTACCGATGCTGAACTTCCGCGACCGCCACGCGGTGTATGACGCCCTCTGGAAAGATGAAAAGGCGGCCATGGCGAAGACCGTCGAGAACGCCAAAAACAACGGCCTGCCCGTGATCATCGACGCCGGCAAGTCCCTGGTCGTCGCCCGCGCCGCGGAGTTCATGGCGACGCACAAGGCGGAAGAGACGCAGGCGGCGCGCAAGGTCCTGGCGGAGCGGGCGGCGAAGCTGCTGCACGACGAGCTGCAGAAGGATGCCGACGACGACGAGAAGATTTTCGCGGCGGCCAACCGGGAGATCGTGGATGCGGACACGGGGCGGCACATCGGGCGGGTGAACCTGACGGCGGACCAGCGGGCGCGGCTGAACCAGATCCAGAATGTGTGCACGCAGTTGATCCCGCTGGTGGTGTCGCTGATCGACGTGTATGACGACGTCGTGAATTTCCGGGAGCTGGGCAAGTCGGCGGAGACGATCCGGGCGCGGGCGAAGGAAGTCGCGGACCACCGGTATCTGTGAGCGTTCAGAGCGCCTGGAGCTGGGCCCAGATTTTTTCGTCGACCGGGGCCCCCAGCCGCAGGTTCTCCTCCCGCTCGCGCAGCGTCCGTTCACCGGGCGCAAGAATCGGCTGGCCGGGAAT
>JBEHXY010000236.1:0-6429 GCA_048498455.1 Planctomycetota bacterium
CTCGACGTCGTCCACTTCGCCGGCCAGAACGTGAAACTGCTCTTCTTCCTGGCGATCGTCGTGCAGTCCTCCGACGTCCTGCAATATGTCTGGGGCAAGCTGCTGGGCAAGCACAAAATCGCCCCCAACATCTCCCCCAACAAAACCTGGGAAGGTTTCCTCGGCGGCACCCTCTCCGCCGCCGCCCTCTCCCTCGCGCTGGCCTGGCTGACCCCCTTCAACCTCTGGCAAACGGCGCTGATCGCCTACGCCCTCACCCTCGCCGGTTTCGCCGGCGGCATCGTCATGTCTGCCATCAAACGCGACGCCGGCGTCAAAGATTACTCGCAGCTCATCCCCGGCCACGGCGGCGTCATGGACCGCATCGACTCCCTCACCTTCGCCGCCCCCCTCTTCTTCCACATCACGCGGTACTTTTTCACGACGGACCTGAGCCCCCGCGGGTGACCCTGTGCTGCAACGAGGCCGCGCATCCTGGCGCAACGGGTAATTGGTAATTGGTAATTGGTAATTGATAATTGGCTGACGCCGGGGAAGGGGGCTCCCTCTGCCGCGACAGCGAATTACCAATTACTCAATTACCAATTACCCCACCACTCACCTCACCACCGTCACGCCCATCACGCCCACGACCACCTCGTTCGCCAGCGTCCGCAGCGTCAACCCCGTCATCTCCTTCGACGGATCCACCGCCATCTCGATCACCGTCGCCGCCCCGCCGCGGATCTCCCGCCCTTCGGACGTCATCCGCACCTTGCCCGTCTGCAAATCCACCCGCGGCGGAATCGCCCCCGGCCGCTTGAACTGGAAGTCATCGATAAAATAATCCTGATCGATCGGCCACCAGTTGGTGGGGTTCTCCAGCGCCAGCCGCGTCGACGTTCCATCCTTGTACGTCACCACCACCTCGCCATTGTCGAAGCGGCTCTGCATCGGGTTGGTCGATCCGGCCATCAGCAGGAGCACCCGCTTGCCCTTGCCGGTGATCGCCACCGTCGCTTCCTTGGGAAAATTGTCGAACTGCGACGTGAAGAGGATGTTCTTCCCGGCATCCGCACTGACGGCGAAGGGCGCCCCGTTGGGCATCAGGAACTTCCCGCCATTTTTCGCCGCCGCCGCCCGCAGCCCGCTGTCATCAATCACCGCTGTCGCATTCACATGCCCGGCCCACGCCCCGATCCCCTGCTTGGGCACCCCCAGCGACACAAACGGCGACCGCGGCGTCCGATACTCCTGCTTGAAAATCTCCGTCACCGACGCATTGAACGCCTTCGACAAATCCACCGGCTCATAGGTCTCGTCGCTCTTCTTCGACCAATCCTCGCCCGGCACCGCGGGCGCCTCCTTCGCTGCCCCTTCGATCGCCACCGGCGACATCCACGCAAATGCCCCCTGCTTCACCGCGTCAAACTTCACCGCCGCGGCCGAAGCCATCGCCGGCGCTTCCTTGATCGCCTCCCCCTTCCACTCCACCACCACCTCCCACTTTGCCGCCGCCGGCGCCTCCACCAGAATCCGCGGCGCCCCCACCGCTCCCTGCACCGCGCTCCACTTCGCCTCCGCCCCATTCACCTTCACCCCCGCCACATCGCTCATCCGCGCCGGCCACTCCACGCGCAACGTCATTGGCTTCTTGAACCGCGAATCCACCACAAACGTCTCCCGCTGCCCCTCCCGCTTGTAACTCACCCCCACATCCGGATGCTCCATCGACGCATGATCCCACCCCCGCGGAAACCCCGGCTCCACGCGCAGCACCCCCGCCAGCGCATCGGGCTTGATCCCAAACAACCCCTCCACCACCGCCCGCGACAACGTCCCGCTGCCATCACCAAAATCCCGCTGGCTCTCCCGGCGATACACATCCAGGTAGGTCATCGTCCCCACATTCCCCGGTGAAATCCCCATGTACATGCACGCCAGCATGCAACTCTTCAGCAGCTTCTCCCCCTCGTCCGCGCGCCCCGCCTGGAAATACGCCAGCGCCATGTGCGCATCCTCGTTCATGCACACATTGTTGATTGACCACGTGTAAGGCATCCACGTGCTCGTCGGAATCAGCGCATAGTTTCCCCCGCCCTCCGGCGTCGGCACCCCTTGCCCCTTCACCGGAATGTGCGGCATGCGGTCGACATCGCGCGTCATCTGCCACGCCTCCAGCGGCGTGGGCACTTCCGAATCGATCGTGTGGTACACGCTCCACAGCGCCGCCTCCGGATGCACCTTCTGCAGGCCCATGTAATCCTTGAACTCCGCGAAATTCCCGCGCTCCGCCACCCACAAATACTTTCGCATCCCCTTGGCGATCAGCTCCGCCTCCTTCTCATAGGGCGCTGCATCCACCCCGACGATCTTCGCCACCCGCGCCGCCATCACGTTCTGGTAATAGTTGTACGCCGACGCATGCGCCGTCCCGCCGCCAAAATATTCCAGGTCATCGCTCGCCCAGATCGCCGCATACGCCTCATACAGCGGCAGCTTGTCCTCGCCAAATTCGCGCCGGAAATTCCGCCGCTCCCACGCCAGGTGCCGCTCGATCACCGGCCATTCTTTCCTGGCGAACTCCACATCCCCGGTCCACAGCAAGTGCCGAAACACCGCATCGATGTGCACCAGGTTCATGTCGTAATGCGAGTTCGACATGTCGCCGTTGGTGTGCAGCCCCGCCTCGTTGCGCGAAAGGTTCGCCGACTCATCCGCCGGCGGAATCTTGTCCGGCACCGGCTTGGTGTTCTGGCGCGTCGCCCAATATTCAAAATCCTGCCGCGCGCGGTCATGCCAGCCCAGGGCGTCAAGCGAGTAGGGCCCGCGCCATCCCAGCAGCTTTGTCCGCCACGCCACCGCCCCATGCATGATCGCGCCCTGCGGCTCATCCCACACCGCATCCGCCGCCACATTCAGCGCCCCCACCGCCGCATTGATCTCGGCGTCCGGCGTGTCCACCTTCACGCGCCCGCGCAGCTCCGCAAAATGCTTCTCCGCCGCCGCAAAAACCCCCGGCAGCTCCGCCTCCGAAAACGCCGCCGCCAGCTTGCCCGCTCCCGCGGCCTGCGTCGCCGCCCCACCGCCCGCCTCCTGGTACGTCGCCAGATCCCCCGCCTGTCCTGCCGCCAACTTCTGCAGCGACACATACACGGGCTTTCCGGCCCCCAGCGCCACCCGCCCGGTCACCACCGGCAGCTCCGGCGCCGCCGTCCCCTCGTCCGTGATGCTCCCGAACAGTTTCTCCGCACTCCCCCACTGCTTCGCATCCGCAACGCCCAGCGTCGCCCCCGCAGGCCCGCGACCAAAAATCGTCCCCGCCTTGCTCTTAAGCGTGAATCCGCCCGCCTTCACCTCAAACACGTTCCCCGCACAAAACGCCGGCGACAACTGAAAATACTCGCTGATCGGCACGCGCTCCGTGCCAATGTCGCCATCGCGCGCCCCGCGCTGCCCGTTCGCGCCGCCATACGCCCACAGCAACTCCGTCCCCTCGGGAATCCCCTCCCCCACCGCCTTCACCACCAGCCCCTCGGTCGCCGCGAGCGCATAGACTTCCACCCGCAGCACCCCGTTCGCCCCCAGCAGCGGATCGTGCACCGCATACACCATTCCGCCCGGCCGATACCGCGCCTCCACCTGCTCCGCGCCCACCAGCCACTTGGCCCCCGACCACGCCTCCCCCACCTTCACGCCCAGCCGCAAATTCCCCCCGCGCCCCGGCAGATACATCGACAACTCCGGCTTGTCCCCCGCATCCACGCGAAACGCCGTGTTCCCGCCATACAGCGGGCGATTGAAAAACTCCGCCCCGTTCTCAATGACAAAATCCCCGCCCTCGGCCCGATACCGCATCGGCCGCTCCACATTCGATGCCAAATTCGGCACCACCTTCCCCGCCCCAATCGTCTGACCAGAAGCATTGCCCGAAACCCCCGCAACCACCACCGCCAACACCGCCGCCGCAAGCACGCGCTTCATCCATCCACCTTTCAAAAGTCCGCCCCCACTTTAACGCCCACGACCGTCCATTATGACATCGCAGGCGCAGCCCGCCCTCATCCCCCCACCTCCAGCCGCAACGCATCATACATCACATTCTTCAGCTCCCCGTTCCCCGCGCGCAGCGTCAGCGTCAACCGATTCTCCCCCGCCCGCAGCAGCTTCGCATCAAACGCCACATCCTCCTCCCGATATTGCCCATGAATTCCCTCCCGAATCATCGAGTTGTCGTGCGGCAACGTCTTCGTCGCCCCCACCATCCGGCCGTTGACGCCCACCTGCACCCCGGCGTTGGTCGCCCCCGCAATCGCCATCCGCAGCGTCGCCTTGCCCGTCGCCGCGGCCGGCATGTCGAAGACCACGGTCCACGTCGGGCCGACCCATTTGCCGTCGCGTTCGACGTTGGGCTGCACGTAATTCCAATCCTGCCGCTCGCTGCTTTTCCCGATCGTGAAGACCACATCGTGCGGGAACTCCTCCGCATATTTCCTGGGCAAGCCATACTGCCGAAATTCATCACCGTGCCGGAACTCCTTCGCCGTGCGATCCGCCACCCCGATCTGCCAGACCTGCTTCCCATACCGCACCGGCACCCAGGCCAGCTCCCCCAGTGCCCGCGTTTCCCCTTTGCCCACCGCCACGCCATCCTTGCGAAACTCCCCCATCACGCCATCCACGAACGCATAGAGCGTGTAGCTCCCCGCCCGCACGTTCGGAATCGAGAAGCGGCCCTCCGCGTCCGCGCGCACCCAGAACTGGTAATTCGTCGACTGCTGCTGCCAGTCCGGCGAAGGCTCCGCCAGCCCGACCCACGCATTGGCCGCCCGCGCCCCGGCATCCTGCGGGTCGTTCACGTGCAACTGCCCCGTCACCGTTCCGCGCTCCGCCGCCTGCGGATACAACGGGTTTTTCAGCCACGCATAAGGCCACGCCGCGCGCAGCGCCGCCGCCTTCCCCTTCGCATCCGCCCACAGCGCCTTCTCGTCCGGCGCCTCGTTCACATACAGCATCCAGGGGCCATAGAGCTTCTCCCACGGCGTCCCCTTCGCCACCGTCACCGGCGCCGCGCCATAATGGCCGCAGGTCAAAATCTTCAGCAGCACCTGCGGAAAATGGGCCGTGTTGTGCTGCTTCGTCGGGCCGCCGTTGTGATCCTCCGTCGACCCATCCACCACCCAGCACCCCAGGTGCGACTGCGACCCCATCCACCCATGCACGAAGTGCTCCCCCGCATCGACGAAATCCAGATACTTGTCGAAAATCTTCCCGGTGAACGGCCCCTCCGTCACCTCCATCGACTCCTTTGGGCCCAGCGACCGCACCGGCGTCTCCGGCGGTGGGGCTTTGAAAATTCGCGCATCGTCCACCGCAATCGTGTCAAAGAGCGCCGGCGCGGTGCGATACACCATCCGCGATTGCGCGATCACCGCGTCACCATACGCCGCCGGATGCGAAAACACCGCGTAGGAATACACCCCCGCCTCCCCGCGCCGCACCACATGGTGCACTTCCACATCAAACGCCGGCGCCGCTCCGCCAACTCCACCCTCGCGAAACGCAAACCGCACATCCGCCATCTCCCCCCCGTTGGTCTTCGGATCCACCGTGACCCCATACACCCCCTTCACCTTGCGCACCTTGGCCTCCGAATCCTCCTCCGTCGCCACCCAATCCACATACGCCGGCGACATGAGCAACTGCTTCCCCCGATAACCCACCTGATCGATCGTCCCCGTCGCGCGATCAACCTCCGCCCGTACGATCCCGTTGTCCAGCACCACCGTTCCCCCGCGCTCCACCAGCGTCACCGGCTCCGCCGCGCGAACCACACCTCCCAGCACTCCCACCAGCAAAATCCCGAAGCAGCATCGACGCACAGGAAACCTCCATCCAATCAACGGCCCCACGCCCGCACCGCCCCAAAGTTGCCCCCCAATCGACCTGTTTGACCCCCCGCCGCCACTTTCGCCCCAGCAAACGTCCCTGCTCCGCCGCCCCAATTCCCGCCCCCGGCGTGCAACCGCCTCCCGAACGCGATACAATACCCTGCTACCCACACCTTACCCGAGCCACACACAAATGCCCGAGTTCGAAATCCGCAACTTCTGCATCATCGCCCACATCGACCATGGCAAGTCCACGCTCGCCGACCGCCTCCTCCAGCTCACCGGCGCCATCAGCAATCGCGAAATGGAAGCCCAGTTCCTCGACGACATGGACCTCGAGCGCGAGCGCGGCATCACCATCAAGGCCTCGGCCGTCACCGTGCCCTACACCCATCCCGACACCGGCAAGAAGTACATGCTCAACCTGATCGACACGCCCGGCCACGTCGATTTCCATTACGAAGTCGCCAAGGCCCTGCAGGCGTGCGAAGGGGCCCTGCTGCTCTGCGACGCCACCCAAGGCGTCCAGGCCCAGACCGTCGCCAACGCCTACGCCGCC
>JBEHXY010000237.1:0-6422 GCA_048498455.1 Planctomycetota bacterium
TTTTTTCCTCCCGCCAGGCCACCTTGAGCCGCATCAACATCAGCCTCCTGGAGATTTCTGACCAACTGCGCGCACGCGGGCCCGCAACTTCATGAACGGATCCATCGCAGAGGCCCCATGAAGCCTGCTCGCGCAGGCACGGGGACCCTGCGCGCCTCACCCCAAAATCGCGCATCGTCTGCTGCCGTGCGGCCGCGGGGCGATGCTGGTTCTTACAGGAGATCGACATGGTCAAGTATCTGGCACTCCTCAGCGCAGCGGTGATGACCGCATCCACGCAAACGTCGCTTGCGCAGACACCCCCCGCAACCCAGCCCTCCACAGTCTCCCGAAACTGGCTCGATGCCCCCAGGATTTCCCCCTTCACCGCCGTCCGCTGGAACAAAGACCTCCCCGAGGTCCAAATGGACGGAACCTGGTACGCACTCCTTTCCCTCAACGGCCTTTCCGCAGCGCAGTTGGTCGACCTGTGCAAATCGGTGGAAGAAAAGCAGTGGCAAAAACGCTTCGAGGAAGACCTGGTCGCCGTCCTGACGCGCACCGGCCACACACCCGCCGACACCGCCACCGTGACCGTCAGCGAACTCGACACCGGCAAGTCCCGGACAATGGAGAAGGTGCCGATGACACAAGACAACCGCCAAGCGATCATCGAAGCCCGATCCGCCGCCGAAGACAAGGCCCGCACCGGTGCCCGACCTTGAACAAACCCTTGCCGCGTGCGTCCACGATGGTGCACGCGGCAAGGCATATAGGCGAAGATACCGGGCTGCATGCAAGCCGGCGTTGGCCGCCCCCACCCACCGCCCTCCCACCCCTCAATTGAACGAATTTCACCACTACCCCCGTGGAACCCACCGGTCCCACAAGGCAACCAACCCGCGAATCTCCCTCACCCCCGGCCCGCCGATCTGTCTATACCGTGGATTTTGCTGGTACGTTCAACCAGAACCCCCTTCGGCACCGATAAAGGGAGGCGGGGGTTTTTCAAGGAGCTCATAATGTCTTCTCAACTGCTGTCGCGCACCCTCTCCCTCACCCTCGTGGCCGCTGCCGCCATCGCCGCCTCCGCGCAGGCCTCCTTCGCCGATCTCCGCAACGGCCTCGGCCGCCGCGCCTACGACGCCGGCATCGTCATCATCCGCCGCGGCAACTGGGTCGAAGCCACCGAGCCCTTCTCCCAGGCCATCGTCGAAGATCCCCACTTCGCTGAAGCCTACCTCTTCCGCGGCCTGGGCATGATCGTCGGTAAAAATTACGGCGCCGCCAGCGAAGACTTCTCCGCCTACATCGTCCTCAACCCCACGCACCCCGGTGGTTACATGCAGCGCGGCGTCGCTCGCCTCGGGCAGGGCCGCTTCGATGAAGCCGAAATCGACTTCCGCCGCGGCGCCGCTCTCGGCGCCAGGCCCGTCAACGTCCAGCGCTGCATCGGCGATGCCTTCTACGGCGAAAAGAAATTCCGCGAAGCCCTCGCCGCCTACAGCGAAGGCATCCGTCTCGCCCCCCAGGCCGCCAGCATCTACCAGCGCCGCGCCCTCGCCTTCCAGGCACTTGGCGACCAACGCAACGCCCAGGCCGATGCCGCCCAGGCCGACGCCCTCATCCGCAGCGGCCGCGCCGTCGAACCCAATGACGACACCGCCGAACTCGTCGCCCAGGCCCTCCCCGCTGCCCCCGCCCCCGCTCCCGGACCCGTCGTCGTGATCCCCGGACAAGGCCCCGGCCGCGGCCGCCCCGACCCCCGGCAGGAAGCCGCCGACGCCGCCCAGGCCGCCACCGCCACCGCCCAGCGCGGCGACCTCGCCGCCGCCCTCCGCCAGATGGACTTCGTCGTCCAGCGCGACCCCAACGTCGCCAGCTACTGGACCCTCCGCGGCGCCTTCGCCGTCCAACTCGGACAGGCCGACATCGGCATCGCCTCCTACGAAAAGGCGCTCACCCTCGACCCCAGCGACGCCGACGCCATGCTCGGCCTCTCTGTCGCCTACGCACAGCAGCGCCGCGCCCGTGACGCCCGCGTCCAGATCGAACGCGGCCTCCTCACCGCCCGCCTCTCCCAGATCCAGGGCGCCCTCATCATGGCCCAGAACGCACTCGCCGTTGACCGCAACTCCACCGCCCTCCGCGAAGTCATGGTCCGCCTCCAGGAAGGCCTCGCCGGCGCCCGCCGCTGACCTCGCACACAGGCCCCACTGGCCCCCATCCCCCACCAGAAATCCGCGCGGGCGGAACGCCCCCCGTTCGTCCCGCCCGCGCCACCTTATCCGCGCATACCCGCGCATAACCCCGCTTACACCCGCTTATCCGCGCATAAATCGCAAAAATTCGCGCAAAAACGCCGGTCACCCCTATTTTCAGCCCAAAAACAAAGGTCCACACCCCCAAAAATCCCCAAAAACCCCTCTCCCACCCCCCATTTCCCACTTCAACTCTCGCCCAGTGCTCCACTTACATTCCCAACCATCCCCGCACTTACCGCTGCCCCGCCGTCGTCGGCCCACCCCCCGCCCCCGCGTATGCGCCCCTTCCTTTCCACTCACCGGCCCGCCGCCGGCCCGCTCCCCATCCCATGCTCCGGCACCAGCCCGCGGTTCTCCACAACCTTCCTCAACGCCTCCGTCATCAGGTTCAACTGCACCGTCATCTGGCCCAACCCCGACGCGTCGTTCAACGCCGGCACCGTCGACCACACCTGGTACAACTGCTCCAGGTCCGCCCCCGCCGCCAGCACCGGCTTCTTCTCGAAACAGCTCAGCGCCTGACCGAGCACGGTATACCGCCCGCGCAACGCCTCCCGCTCCGCCGCGGGCTCCAATTGGTTCCACCACCCCACCGGCAGCTCCGGCCCGCGCTTCGCCCAGAACGCCGCCTCCTCATGCAGAATCGCCGCCAGTTCCTTCGCCCCCTTCGACCGCGCGGCCAGCACCACCGCCTCCACCAGCCCCGGCGGCGGCGACTGCCCGTTGCGCAGCAACGGACGCAGCACCGGCAATGCCGCGGGCCCGCAGTTCCCCAATGCCTCCACCACCCGCGTCTGCAATGCCCCGCCCCCGGGTCCCGCCAGCACCGCCGCAAGCGCCTTCGCCCGTGCCCCTGCATCCGCCAGATGCACCGCCTTCTCCAGCGCCTCCTGCGCCGCCAGCAGCGGCTGCGCTTCCTCCCGAAATTCCTTCTCGCTCTTCCCATAAGCCCTCGGCGTCGACGGCCCCGGATTGAACACCTGCTGATACACATATACCTGTCCCCCCTCCACGTACGCGATCGATCCCTGCGTGCCCCCCCACGGCATCGCTCCCACATACACCCCCACCGCGGCCGCTCCATCCTGCTCCGCCCGCACCAAAAACAAAACCACCCGCTTCCCCTCGATCGCCACCTGCGGCGCCCCCAGGTTAAACACGTCCCGCGTCACCGTCGGCACCGCCGGCAAATCCTTCACCAGAATCCCCGCCCCCACCGCCAGCGTCCCCTTCCACGTCTCCACCACCGTCAGCGTGTCCGACCCCGGCGTCGGCACCGCCACCACGATGTCCGTCGCTCCCAACGCCGCCGACTCCATCTGAAACGACGGCCGAATCACCGCCCGCGCCGTCGCCACAAAGAGCAGCGGCAGCGCCCACCCGATCACGAAACAGCGACGCATAACGCCTCTCCCCAATTTCCCGCGAACCGGCACCAGTGTATCACGCCCGCCCCGCTCCCCGTCCAACAACAGGGCTATCGCGGCCAGTTCTCCAGCGCCATCTCGGCGATTTCGCGGAGCTGCGCCCGCGTCGCCCCGCCCGCGGCCTGCACCGACATGCCCCACAGCACCGTGATCAGGTAGCGCGCCAGCTTTTCCGCATCGACGCCCGCCGGCAGGTCGTTCTCCGCGATCGCCCATTCCAGCCGCCGCCGCAGCGCCAGCTCCGCGCGTTGCCGCGTCTGCGCCAGTTGCTTGCGCACCGATTCCGCCGCCGGTCCCGAGGCCAGCGCCCCCTGCACCAGCAGGCAGCCGTCGGGATGCCGCGCGTGGGCCACCATGTGAATCGCGCCGCGAAACAATTTCTCCACCGCCCCGCGCGCGGTCGGCTCCTTGAGCGCCCCCGGCAGATAGGACGCCGGGTTCTGCAGGTAGCGCTCCAGCACCTTCTGAAACAATTCATCCTTGCTGCCGAACGCCGCATACAAACTCGGCGTGTTGATCCCCATCGCGCTGGTGAGCGCGGAGAGCGAAGTCCCCTCGTAGCCATGCTGCCAGAACAGCAGCATCGCCGTCTCCAGGGCGTCGTCGGGATCGAACGTTCTCGGGCGGCCGCGGGCCATGTTTTCCGCTTCCTTAAAAATCTCCCGCGTGACGATATTCTCCTTGACGCGGACTATCAAGGTGATATTTTAGCGATCGTTACACAATAAGCGACGAGTCTTCTTCGAGGAGCCGGGTGATGGCGGTGCAGGCGTATCTGAATTTCGAGGGGCGGGCGGAGGAAGCGCTGGCGTTTTACAAGCGGGCGCTGGGGGCGGAAGTGCTCTTCACGTTGCGCTGCAAGGATGCCCCCCCGCCGCCGCAGGGGATGCAGCCGGGGACCGAAAACAAGATTCTTCACTGCACGTTCCGGGTCGCCGGCACGGAGCTGATGGCGACCGATGGATACAACTCGGGGAAGATGGAATTCAAGGGGATTTCGCTCTCGCTGCCGGCGAAAGATGCGGCGGAGGCGGCGCGGTTGTTCAACAACCTGGCCGAGGGCGGAAAGGTCCTCATGCCGCTGACAGAGACCTTTTTTTCACCCAGCTTCGGGATGGTGACCGATCCCTTTGGGGTGCAGTGGATGGTGGTGGTTCCCGGGGCCGGCCCGCAGTAAACGCGGGCGCTCGATCCCTTCAATGGATGTAAAGTCTTTCGATACACACGAGGAGCAGGCGATGAGCATGGTGCGGGTCCTGGTAGGCACGAAAAAGGGCGCTTTCATCCTGACGTCCGATGGCGCGCGGCAGAAGTGGAAGGTCGAGGGGCCCCTGTTCGGCGGGTGGGAAATCTACCACATGAAGGGCTCGGCGGTGGACCCCAACCGCATCTACGCCTCGCAATCCAGCGGCTGGTTCGGACAGGTGATGCAGCGTTCCAGCGATGGCGGAAAAACCTGGGAAACGCCCGGCGGCGGGATGGAGAAGTCGCCGCATGGATTCCCCCAAGGGGAGAGCAACAAGTTCGTCTACGACACCAGCCCCGAGACCGGCAAGCCGCTGACCACGCACCAGTGGTACGACAACAGCCAGCACCCGTGGGACTTCAAGCGCGTGTGGCACCTCGAACCGTCGCTGACCGATCCCGACGTCTGCTTTGCCGGCGTCGAAGACGCGGCGCTGTTCAAGACCACCAACGGCGGCGTCACGTGGCAGGAACTGGCCGGCCTCCGCGGCACGCGCGGCCAGGAATGGCAACCCGGCGCCGGCGGCCTGTGCCTCCACACCATCGTGCTCGATCCGAAAAATCCGCAGCGCATTTATGTCGCCATTTCGGCGGCGGGCTGCTTCCGCTCCGACGACGGCGGCAAATCCTTCAAGCCGATCACCAAGGGGTTGCGATCGGAGTTCATGCCCAACCCCGAGGCGGAGATCGGTCATTGCGTGCACCGCATCGCGCTGCACCCCGGGAAGCCCGACACGCTCTACATGCAGAAGCACTGGGACGTGATGCGCACGGACAATGCGGGTGACCAGTGGACGGAAGTCAGCGGCAATTTGCCGACGGATTTCGGTTTTCCAATCGATGTGAACGCCAACGAGCCCGAGACGGTATACGTGGTGCCGATCACGAGCGACTCGCTGCACTATCCGCCGGAGGGCAAGCTGCGGGTGTATCGCAGCAAGACCGGCGGCGGGGAGTGGGAAGCACTGACCAAGGGGCTGCCGCAGCAGGATTGCTACGTGAACATTTTGCGGGACGCGATGGCGGTGGACAAACTCGACAAGTGCGGCGTGTACTTCGGTACCACCGGCGGCCAGGTGTACGGCTCCGCGGACGGCGGCGATTCGTGGATGCCGATCGTGCGCGATCTGCCCCCGGTGCTGTCGGTGGAAGTGCAGACGATCGCGTAGGGCGTTTGCTATACTTGTGACATGGCGAAATCGATCGAAGGCATTTATCGCAACGGGAAGGTGGAGCTGCTGGAGCCTGCGCCGGCGGGGGAAGATGTGCGCGTGATCGTGACGTTTTTGCCGGCGAAAGGGCCTGTGCCCCTGGCGCAAACCGGGCTCACGGTGGAAGAGGCGGCGGACTTGCGTGCGCGACTGAGCACCTTCGGCGAGGATTGGAACCATCCCGGGATGGAAGCGTACGATGACCTGTGACGCGGGGGACGTCGTGCTGGTGTGGTTTCCGGAATCGAACCTGCAGGTTGTGAATCGACGGCCGGCGCTGGTGGTGATGGTGAACG
>JBEHXY010000238.1:0-6413 GCA_048498455.1 Planctomycetota bacterium
GGGGGCCCGGTGGATGATGGCTGCTCGCGCACCGCGATCAGCTTCTCCTCCGCCAGCCGCGCCAGCACGGGATAAAGCGTCGCCGGGGTGGTCGAGAGCGTCTCGCTCTGCCCCAGCCGCCGGAGCAATTCGTAGCCGTACGCCTCACCGGACCGCAGCGCCGCGAGGACGGTCAGCTCCGTGAGCCCTTTGCGCAATTGCGTCACCCACGATCGGTCCACTCAGAGCGCCCGCCGAAAGTCGTTGGTCACCGGTATATCGCAATACATACTTCCCAGTATATCGGCCGCCACGCGTCTGGCAATCGCTTTTTTCTCGAATGCTTTCGAACGCCGCGGCGGGTGATGCGCAAGTGCCCGCGGCGGCCGGCAACGCCCCGTTCAGGGGTTGGGATCGCTTAAGCCTCCCCCCGATGGGTCCGATACTCCCCGGCACTCTCGTGGTCTACGCAGGTGACAACGCCTGTGAGAAGACGTTCGGCCGCCGTGTGCTTCTCCTCGCTTCGGCCACTGCGTTGACCTTCCCCAGGGAGCCGCCTCCATGAACCAGCAGGTGCTCGCATTCCAACTCGACCTGGCGCTCTTTGCGCTGCTGGCGATGCTGGCGATGGGGGCGGCGCACCGCTGGGTTCGTAAGGCGACGCGGGTGGCCGGGTTCCGGTGGCACGCGTGGGCGATGCTGGCGGGGGTCGTGATTCTCGGCTGCGTGAGCGCCTTTGCCTCCGGCCGCCGCGATGCCGGACGCCTGCGGAAGATGGTCGCCGGCTTTGCCCCCACCTATGCCCAGGAACTCGCCCGGCAGGGTCTTGGCCAGGTCTCCGTCGATACCCCCCCCACCGATCCGGTTTATCTGCAGCTCATCGACACGGAAAAACGGTGGCAGGGCGCCAATCCTTACATCGCCGACATCTACACCTTTGGCCGCAACCACCAGGGGCAGCCGGTGCTGCTGGTGGATTCTGAAACCGACTACGACCACAACGGCCTTTATGAGGGCGAGCGCGAACAGCGGACGCCCATCGGCGAGGCGTACCACGAAAACGCCGATCTCCTGGCGCAGGCATTCGCGGGCCGCTCGGTCTTCACCGAGAACCCGACATCGGATCACTGGGGCACCTGGGTCAGCACCTACGCGCCGATCCGCGACGAGCGCGGCGCCGTTCTTGGCGTGCTCGGCGTGGACTTCCCGGCCGACGACTGGATCCGCTCGATTCTCTGGGCGCGGCTCACCGTGCTGGTGTTCGCGGGGCTGGTCGCCACGGTGCTGGTCGGCAGCCTGGCCATCACCACGGCGCTGCGGGCGGAAATCGTCCGCCGCCGGCAGATGGAAGTGGAGCGCGAGCTGCTGCACCAGCAACTGCTGGAATCCTCGCGCCAGGCGGGCATGGCGGAAATCGCCACCGGCGTGCTGCACAACGTGGGCAATGTCCTGAACTCGGTGAATGTCTCGGCCACCATGGTCGCGGAAAGGCTGCGGGCGAGCGACGCCTCCGGCATCGCCCAGGCGGCGGAGCTGCTGCGGAAACGTCTCGACACGCCGCTCGCCGGGGATGAGCTCGGCCGCCAACTGCCCGACTTCCTCGCCGCCTTCGCTGGCTGCATGGAGGATGAGCAGAAGGTGCTGGTGCAGGAACTCGACGGTCTCACCCGCGGGATCGACCACATCAAGGAAATCGTGCGGTCGCAGCAATCGTGTGCCAAATCGTCCGCGCTGCTCGCCCCGACGGAACCCGCCGGCCTGCTGAATGAAGCCGCGGCGATGAACCTGCTCTCGCTGGAGCGTCATGGGATCGAACTGGTCGAGGAATATGGCGAGGTCCCGCTGCCGGCGTTCGAGCTGGACAAGCACCGCGTGCTGCAGGTGCTGGTCAATCTGATCAGCAACGCCCGCAACGCCATCAAGGACCTCGGCGATGGCCGCGCCGTGCGCCGCATCACGCTTCGCGCGTCGACCGTCGAGCGTGACGGCCGGACGCTGCTTCGCTTTGAGGTGCAGGACAGCGGCGTGGGCATCCCGCCGGAAAACCTCACCCGCATTTTCCGTCACGGCTTCACCACCCGCCCGTCGGGGCACGGCTTCGGGCTGCACAGCGCCGCCAACGCCGCCACCGAAATGCAGGGCGCGCTCACCGTCCATTCCGATGGCCCCGGCCGCGGCGCGGTGTTCGCCCTGGAGATTCCCGCAATTGAGTCGGAGGTTCCCCTGTGAACCCGCAGCGCGTACTGATCATTGACGACAGCCCGGACATTCATGGCGATTTCGCCAAGATCCTGCGGTGCGGCGGCGCCGCGGAAACCCCCGCGGCTTCCAAGGCCGCCGATCTGGCGCGCATGCGCAGCGCCCTGTTTGGCGCCCGGCTTCCGGTGGCTGCGGGAACGCTGGCCGACGAGATCCAGGTCGATTCCGCCTTTCAGGGCCAGGAGGGCGTGGCCATGGTCAAGGCCGCGCGCGAGGAAGGCCGCCCCTACTCGCTGGCGTTCGTCGACATGCGCATGCCCCCGGGGTGGGATGGGCTCAAAACGATCCAGGAATTGTGGAAGGCCGACCCGCTGGTGGAAGTCGTCGTGTGTACCGCCTTCAGCGACCACCCCTGGACGGAAATCGAAGCGCTGGCGCAGGGCAGCGACCGCCTGCTGATTCTCAAGAAACCCTTTGACTCCATCGAGGTGAAGCGGCTCACCGCGACGCTCTGCGCCAAGTGGCGTCTGAACCGCCAGTCCCTGCTGAAGATGGACGAGCTCGAGCGGATCGTCGCCGCGCGCACCGCCGAACTCGAAGCCGCCCGGGCCCTGGACAAGGCCCGGCTCGATCAGCTCGAAGCGGAAGTGCACCGCCGCACCGACGAACTGCGCCGCGCCGCCACCCATGACGAGCTCACCGGCCTGCCGAACCGCGCGCTGCTTCACGACCGCCTCGTCCAGGCGCTGGAACTGTCGCAGCGCCACCCGGAGCTGCACGTGGCGCTGCTGTTCGTCGATCTCGACCGGTTTAAATCCGTGAACGACTCCCTCGGCCACGCCGCCGGCGACAAGCTGCTCCAGACCATCGCCGCACGGCTTTCCCGGGTGCTGCGCAACACCGACACCGTTTCGCTGTCAGGCCCCTGCGCCTCGACCGCGGCCCGCCTGGGCGGCGACGAGTTCTGCATCCTGTTGACCGGCCTGCGCTGTCCCGACGAGGCCGCCATGGTCGCCCAGCGCATCCTTGCCGCGCTCACGGAGCCTTACGATCTCGATGGCCGCACGGTGAACAACACCGCCTCCATCGGTATCGCCTGCTCCGCCACCGGCTACACCCGTGCCGCGGACATGGTGCGCGACGCCGACAACGCCATGTACAGCGCCAAGGCCGCCGGCGCCGGCCGCTGCGTGCTCTTCGACCGCAGCATGCACGAGCAGGCGATGGCCCGCCTGACCACCGAGGCAGACCTCCGCCAGTCCATCGAACTCCAGCAGCTCCGCTCCTTTTACCAGCCGATCGTGTCCCTGGTCACCGGGGAGATCGTCAGGCTCGAGGCGCTGGTGCGCTGGAACCATCCCACCCGCGGCCTGGTCCCGCCGAACGATTTCATCCGCATCGCCGAGGAAAGCGGCTTCATCGGGTCGCTGGGCCTGTGGGTGCTGGAGGAAGCCTGCCGGCAACTGGCGCGCTGGCGGCAGCTCCGCGGCGCCCAGGACCTTTCCATCGCCATCAACGTTTCACCGCGACAGCTCGCCAACCCGGAATTCCCGGCGCAGGTCGCAAGCATCCTCCAGGCCACCGGCGTGCCGCCCCAGGCCCTGATCCTGGAACTGACCGAGGGCGCCCTTGTCGGCAGCGCGCCCACCCCGCCGGCGTTCCTCGAAAAGTTCCATGCGATGGGTGTGCAGATCCACCTCGACGACTTCGGCACCGGGTATTCGTCGCTCTCGCTGCTCCATGCGCTGCCGCTGGATGGCCTGAAAATCGACCGGTCCTTTGTCGCCCACGCCACGGGCGGCCGCCGGCACGCCGCCGTCCTGCACGCGATCATGCAACTGGTGAACAACCTGAACATGGAAGCGGTCGGCGAGGGTGTGGAGTCGATGGAGCAGGTGGCGTTGCTGCAATCGCTCGGCTGCACCACGGCGCAGGGCTACCTGTTCAGCCCGCCGCAACCCACCGAAGCGATCCCGGAGCTCCTGACCGGGAGCCAGCGTGACTGGGCCTTCACCGCCGAATTTGCCGCCTGAACGCCCGAGCACTTGTTTCCTTGCACCCGGCTGGTGCCTCGTCGAACGCACCCAAGGCTCTCTGCACCAAACACTTAAGCACTTGATCCGCATTTTTACGCGAATGTAAAGGTCTGCCCTTTCAGGCCCTGCGCAGGATGTTTGGCGTTCCCTTGTTTCCCGGCGTAGGATAACTTGCCCTTGGACCGATCATGAACAGATCGTCCAGCACGGCGGGGCTTTCCCGGACTTTTTTTGAGCCTCTCCGTCTTCCCGACCCTCGGGCCGGGGACTATTTGCCGCCCTTTCCCCCACCCGGGACCGGCGGCCGGCTTTCTTGGAGAACATCCTCGTGGCTACCTCTACCTCCGGTGCGGCGGGCGGATCCCTTCACCCCCTCGATGTCATCAACGCCGGCAACGTCGAGCTCATCGACCAGCTCTACGCTTCCTATCTCCGCGACCGCTCCTCGGTCGACCCCCAGTGGGCCTACTTCTTCGGCGGCTTTGAACTCGCCGCCTCCCGCCCGGCGTCGTCCAACGGTTCCGCCGCCGCCGTCGCCCCCCCGGCCAGCCCTCCCCAGAACGCGGCCGACCTGCAAAAGGGCCCCGGCAAGTTCATGCAGATCGCCGACCTCGTCCACTCCTACCGCGAGATGGGACACCTCATCGCCAACCTCGATCCCCTCGGCCACAACATGTCCCACCACCCGCTGCTCGAGCTTTCCGAGTTCCATATCGAAGAGTCCGACCTTGACCGCGTGGTGACCGCCACCGGTTTCAAGACCGGCGATGGCGGCGGGCTGCGTGCCCCCGTCCGCGAGATCGTCCGCCAGCTCAAGGAAACCTACTGCGGCACGTTCGCGGTCGAATTCATGGACATCCGTGACTCCGAGCAGCGCACCTGGCTCATCGAAAACATGGAGCCCTCCCTCAACAAGCCCGCCCTCGATAATGACTACCGCAAGTTCATCCTCGAACGCCTGACCGCGGCAGAAGCCTTTGAAACCTTCCTCCAGTTCAAATTCCCCACCGTCAAACGCTTTTCCAATGAAGGCGGCGACGCCCTCATCCCCCTGATGGACGCCCTCATCGAAACCGGCGCCAACCTCGGCATGGACGAAATGGTCATCGGCATGGCGCACCGCGGCCGCCTCAACGTCCTCACCCACATCCTCAAAAAGCCCTATGAAACCATCATGTCCGAAGTGCTCGGACGGCCCACCGTCAAATCCGCGGGCGACGGCGACGTCAAATACCACCTCGGTTACGCCACCGAACACACCACCCGCGCCGGCAAAAACCTCCACCTGTCGCTGGCCGCCAACCCCTCGCACCTTGAATTGATCAACCCGATCGTCGAAGGCATCGTCCGGGCCAAGCAGAACCGCAAGGGCGACACCAACCGCGACCGCACCATCCCCATCCTCATGCATGGCGACGCCTCCTTCGTCGGCCAGGGCATCGTCGCCGAAACCCTCTTCCTCTCGGAACTCGAGGCCTATCGCACCGGCGGCACCGTCCACATCATCGTCAACAACCAGGTCGGCTTCACCACCAACCCCTCCGACGCCCGGTTCACCCGTTATCCCACCGACATCGCCAAGGCCATCCAGTCGCCCGTCTTCCATGTCAACGGCGATGATCCCGAGGCCGTCGTGCACGCCGCCCGCCTGGCCATGGCCTTCCGCCAGCAGTTCAAGTCGGACGTGATCATCGACCTGGTCTGCTATCGCCGCCGCGGACATAACGAACTCGATGACGCCTCGGTGACCCAGCCGGTGATGGCCCGCGAAATCGCCGCCCATCCGACGGTCCGCGAGCTCTACTCCAAGCGCCTGGAGTCCATGGGTGTGGTCACCAGCGCCGACATCACCGCCATGAACGAGACCCTTCGCGCCAAGCTCGACAAGGCCCTCGATTACGCCAACAACTTCAAGCCGTCCGACGCCCCGGCCCCCATCCATGGCCCATGGGCCGCCTTCACCAAGCTCCCCCGCGGCAACGACTGGGGCTTCAACACCGGCGTCGACAAGCAAACCCTCAAGGACATCACCGCACGGCTCACCCGCGTCCCCGAAGGCTTCACCCAGCACAAGACGGTTGCCCGCATGATGGAAAACCGCCTCAAGGCCGTCACCGAGGAAAAGGGCATCGACTGGGGCTGCGGCGAAATGCTCGCCTTCGGCTCGCTCGTCTGGGAAAGCACCTGGATTCGCCTCGC
>JBEHXY010000239.1:0-6383 GCA_048498455.1 Planctomycetota bacterium
CTGCCGGCCCCGGAACAGCAGCAGGTACACCAGCCCCGCCATCACCACCAGCGGCGCCACCGCCAGCACCTGGTCCATGAACCCCGGCTTCTGCGCCGGTTGCGTGCCCGACTGCGTCGTCGATTCGGTCACCGTGCCCGCCACCGGCGCCGTCGTCACCACCGCCGGCGTACGCACCGTCGCCGGCCCCACCGAAGGACCGATCATCGGACCGCCCGCTTCCACCCGCTGCGTCGTCGCAGGCGCCGCCACCAACATCCAGGATCCCCCATGGCCGCCACGGGTCAGGTTCAAAACCGCCAGGTCGTGCATTCGCTTGGTTCCTTCCATCAACACTCTTCCAGCAGGCCCCTGCAATCCCACACCGCGGAGCCGTGGTTGTCGGTAAATTCATGGTAGACCAATCATTGTCCCAATCCGCCCCCCGAAAGTCCAGCCGCGCCGGCTTCCTTAGACCTCTCCGCCTCTCCCCGCTAAGGTATGCCTTCTTTTTCCCCTGCAGGATGCCCCATGCCCCCATTCGCCTTTCACATCCACCACCGCGACCCCGCCTCCCTCGCCCGCCTCGGCACCGTCACCACCCCCCACGGCCAGTTCAGCACCCCCGCCTTCATGGCCGTCGGCACCCGCGGCTCCATCAAGGGCGTCACCCCCGAGCAAACCCGCGCCTGCGGCTCCCAGATCATCCTCGGCAACACCTACCACCTCCTCCTCCGCCCCGGTCCTGAAACCGTCCGCACCCTCGGCGGCCTCCAAACCTTCTCCGGCTGGCATGGCCCCATGCTCACCGACTCCGGCGGCTTCCAGGTCTTCTCCCTCTCCGAACTTCGCAATTTCGACAACGATGGCGTCACCTTCAAATCCCACATCGACGGCGCCCTCATCCGCCTCACCCCCCAGGAATCCATGCGCGTCCAACACCTCCTCGGCGCCGACATCATCATGTGCTTCGACGACTGCCCCCCCGCCGACTGCCCGCCCGACCGCCTCGCCGAAGCCCTCGACCGCACCCACCGCTGGGCCAGAATCTGCAAAGAAACCAGCGACACCTTCGCCAACGACCCGACCCGCCTCAATTACCAATTACCAATTACCAACTACCTCCCTCCCGCGCTCTTTGGGATCGTCCAAGGCGGCACCAACCTTGACGCGCGCAAACACTCCGCCGAAACCCTCGCCGCCCTCGACCTCCCCGGCTACGCCCTCGGCGGCCTCGCCGTCGGCGAAGGCCACGACCGCATGGTCGCCACCATCGAACACACCGCCCCCCTCCTCCCCGACCTCAAACCCCGTTACCTCATGGGCGTCGGCTACGCCAAAGACATCCTCGAAGCCGTCAAACGCGGCGTCGACATGTTCGACTGCGTCCTCCCCACAAGAAACGGCCGCAACGGCCTCGCCTTCACCTACCAGGGCACCCGCCGCCTCAGAAACGCCAAGTACGCCCTCGACAAACGCCCCCTCGAAGAAGGCTGCGACTGCTACTGCTGCGAGCATTTCTCCCGCGGTTACCTCCGCCACCTCTTCTCCGTCGAAGAAATGCTCGGCCCCACCCTCATCTCCATCCACAACCTCCGCTTCTTCCAACGCTGGATGACCGACATCCGCACCGCCATCACCGAAGGCCGCCTCAACACGCTCGTGGCCCCGAAAAACGAAATCGTCGAAGAATAACGCTCCGTCGTGCTATACTGCCCCCATGGACTGGCACCCCTACATCGAACGTGTCCCCGGCGTCATGCTCGGCAAACCCCTCTTCCGCGATACCCGCATCACCGTGGAATTTGTTCTCGAACGCCTCGTCCAAGGCGCTCTCCCCGAAGACCTCGTCCGCAACCATCCCCCGCTGACCCTTAACCACATCCACGCCGCCCTATCAAAGCATCAGGCCAGTGGTCGATAGAAAGTGGCAAAGCAGCAGGTCTATATGCCGGAGTTTTACCTGATGTCGAAGCGGTTCTTGGCAGGACCGCTTCGCTATATGGATGAATATGCAGGTGGCGCGATTGCCGCAAAGGATGGCGTTTACCTCCTCTTTTCGCGGAGACAACTTGGGCAGAAAGTATTGGAATGGCAAAGCAAGGCAGCAACACTCGCACATTCGATAGGTTTGAAGTCACAGCAATTAGCCCGTAAGGATGCGAAGGCATTAGGGTCCGATGCCTTCTGGAGAGGCAACTACCAAGACATACCTATCGAAACCGTTAGCCACCCGGATTGGCCAACCCTCCGCGAGATTGGGGACGTCTGGTTCGTACATCGAGATCGCATCGATGAAGTGAAACTCTCCATATGGTATGGCGTTCGACTGCGAATGAACGAAGCCCGATTTCACGTCATGATTGGCATGTTTGATCAGCTCCGTGCGCGGCGTGTCCTGCGCGAAATGAGCTGGGTCAAATAGTGCTCCTACAGGACATTTGGCCTTCACGAATTACAACCCCAACACATCCTTCATCCCATACCGCCCCGCCCCCTTCCCCGCCAAAAACGCCGCCGCCCGCAGCGCCCCTCTGGCAAACGTATCCCGATTCGTCGCCACATGCCGAATCTCAATCCGCTCCCCGCCCGTCGCAAAATAAATCGTGTGCTCCCCCACCACATCCCCCATCCGCACCGCGTGCACCCCGATGGTCCCCTTCTTCCGCAGCGCCTCGTGCCCCTCGCGCCCATACACCAGGTCCCTCTCCGGATCGCGCCCCGTCGCCACCGCGATCGATTCCGCCAGCGACAGCGCCGTCCCCGAAGGCGCATCCTTTTTCAAATTGTGATGCGCCTCGACAATCTCAATGTCATACGCCTCGCCAAGTTGCCGCGCCACCTGCGCCGCGATCCCCAGCAGCACATTCACGCCCACCCCCGTATTCGTCGCCTGCAAAATCGGAATCGTCTTCGCCGCCGCATCGATCGCCTTCTGATCCTCCCCCGTCAGCCCCGTCGTCCCGATCACCATGGCGATCTTCCGCTCCACGCACTGCGGAACCAGCGCCCGCGTCGCCGCCGGAACCGAAAAATCGATGATCACCTGCGGCGTCGTCTGCAACTGCGACCCGATTGGCACCCCGATCGCCGCCACCCCCGCCACTGTCCCCGCATCCAGATTCTGCGACGCCGAGTTCGGCGCATCCAGCGCCGCCGAAAGCGTGAACACCTCCGGCTGCTCTGCCGCCAACGCAATCAACCGCTTCCCCATCCGCCCCGCCGCCCCCGAAATCGCCAACGTCACCGCACCCATAAACACCGCTCCTGCCATTGCCGAAAAGCCCCGATTCTACCCGGCCCCGCCCGGGGTGCCATGCTTCCAAACCCAACCTGGGGTCTCAGAAGCACGCCAGTGTGGCCCCGCAACAATTTCACCCGCCCCTCAACCCGGTTTTCGCGTTTCGCGTTTCAGCAATTACGGAAACCGCAACCCCATCACCCACCCCTCCCACCGCTTCTGAAACTCCCCCATATCCTTCTCCCCAAGCGTCTTCTGCAGCGTGTCATACCCCGTCGGATCCGTCTTCACGTTCGCCACAAACGCCTTGTAAAACTCCCGCAGCTTCCCCCGCTCCTGCAGGTAATACATCAGGTACCGCGCCATCGCATAATTGACCCCGCGCCCCTCCCCATAAAACGCCTCCGTCGTCGTCCCCGTCAGCGCCTTCACCGTCGGCACCTTCCCCCCCTTGATCGCCTCCTGCAGCCCCGCCAGCCGCCAGTTCGTCAGCCCCACAATGTGCCCCTCCCGCTCCGCCGACTGCTCATACAGCGACGCCAGCCCTTCATTGAACCAGCTCGGACACTCCGGAAAGTTCGCCGCCATGAACGGATGCACAATCTCGTGCACCAGCGTCCCCCCGCCCGTCCCGATGTTCATCACCAGTGCCTCATGCGCCGGCGAGTAATACCCATACGGCGTCGTCGGCGTGTCATGCAGAAGCTCCTTCGCATACTTCTCATACGCCGCCGCATCACTGAACAGATAAACATCAATGATGTGCGCCGGATCCTTGGCGAAAAAATCCGCCTTCAACATCCGCACCGTCCACGCCACCGTTCGCGTCGAATACGCCCGCAGGTGCGCTTCCGTGTCATTCCCCGTCACCACAAACGGCGCCTCCACCACCACCCCGAATCCCACCGGCAATGTCTTCTTCAACGCCGCCGCATGCCCCGCATAATCCTTCGCCGGCTCCGTCGACCTCTCTGTCGCCGCCGCCGGCCGCGCCGCCCCGCGCGCCCCCAGCCACCCCAGCGCCCCCACCACCAGCACCGCTCCCCCAATTCCCGCCTTCTTGATCGCCCGTCTCATGTCATTTTCCTGCAAACATGCCTCCATCCTACCGATTCGCCGTCAGCCCCCACAACAATCGTTATACTCTTCTCGCCGCCACGTCCCGCCCGGGGAGAATCAGGATGAAACGCGCCGCCACCATCGCCGCCCTGTGCCTCCTCGCCGCCCAAGCCGCCCGCGCCGATGTCGGCGTCTTCACCGGCAACGGCCAGAACCTCCGCCAAATCTCCTCCAGCACCGTCCAACTCGTCTCCATCGACGTCACCATCCTCCCCGGCCGCGGCCCCTTCCTCTTCGACGGCACCGTCCCCGGCCTGGACCAGGTCCAATACGACTGCACCTTCGTCCTCCGCAACCTCTCCGACAAACCCCAGCAAATCCAAGTCGGATTCCCCATCGACTCCCAATTCGCCGAATCAAGCGATCCCAAGGCCGCCCCCCAGGAACAGAGCCGTCGCTGGGTCATGAACTACAGCTTCATCGCGCGCGACGAGAAGGCCACCTACAACGTGGACTTCGTTCACCTGCAAAAGCAGGACAAAGGCGTGCGCGCCACCTTCAGCTGGAAAATGGCCTTCGCCGCCAGGGAAAACCGCTCCCTCAGCGTCGGTTACCACCTCCCCATTTCCATGACCCTGGCCACCACCCGCAACCCCGACGCCCGGGAATTTCCCGACCACAAACCCTGGATGGATCTCCTGGAAACCGGAACGCTCGAGCGGCTCGGCTACATCACCGAAACCGGTTCCACCTGGGCGGGCAAAGTCGAAAAGGCCCGCTTCGCCGTCATCACCGAGCCCTTCGAAAAATACCTCGATCACCGCGGATTCCTGGAACAGAACCTCGCCGACCTCTCGCCCGACGAACGCAAAACCGCCGAAGCGTTCTTCCCCATCCACGACGCCTGGTGGTTCCGCATCCCGCTCCCCGATGCCCCCAAAGTCGAACCCCATGGCCTCGCCTGGGAATACACCGACTACAAACCCCACGACCCCATCGAGGTGGGCTACTTCTACACCCAGTGGCCCCAAACCCCCGCCGAAACCGACAAATTCCTCGACTCCCTCCTCACCCGCCTCGACGCCAAGGAACGCAAAGACTCTGCCAAAATCGTCGCCACGGTCCGCCAGATCCTCCTCGCCCGCTGGGGCAGCCCCCCCACCGACCCCACCGCCCTCGCCTTCGCCTCCACCCAGATCTGGTACCACCCCGACAAAAGCTTCTCCCAGGACAAACTCACCCCCGCCCAAAAAACCCTCCTGTCCGCCTACGACCACAAAGCCGCCACCGTAAAGAACGCGCCTTAACCCCGCGCCCGCGACAACCTTTCCCCGCCGTGCCAATCGCCGAAGGTGCACTTGCCTCTCAATCACCAATTATCCTGTCTGCTGATCGCCTGCACCGTGGCCGCCCTCGGCCAACCCCGGAGCGCATCCGCCGATCCCGCCCCCGCCACCGCCCCAGCCGCACAAGCCACCATCGCCAAAGCCGCCGACCAAGCCTTCCTTGCCCGCGACTACGCGACCGCCTACACCCTCTACCTTCGCCTCGCAAACGCCGGCCATCCCGAAGCCATGTGCGTCGTCGGAACCCTCTACCAAAATGGCCAGGGCGTCCCAAAAGACCCATCCGAAGCCTTGCGCTGGTATCTGCGCGCCGCCGGCGGACAGCACCACCGCGAAGTTTGATGCCGGCTACTGCTACCACAACGGCGTGGGCACGCCCGTTTCGTTTCCTGACGCCCTCCAGTGGTTCCAGAGCGCCGCCGATGCCGATCATCCAGGCGCCAACTACATGCTCGCCTATATGTACGTGCACGGCGAAGGCGTCCCGCGCGACATCGATAAGACCGTTCACTGCCATGTCCAACATCGGCACCCTCTACCGCGACGGCGACGGCGTTCCGCAGGACTTTGCCCAGGCCCTCCAATGGTTTCACAAGGCCGCCGCACTCATGCGCTTCGCCCCCATCGGCACCGCCGCCACCGGCCTCATGATCGTCATTTTCCTGATGGGCATGGCCCTCGCCATCACCCCCCTCATCCATGCCCCCGCTCCCGCCGCACGTCCCCAGAAAACCGCCACCGCCCTTCCCACTCCAGCG
>JBEHXY010000240.1:0-6330 GCA_048498455.1 Planctomycetota bacterium
TGGGGGATGCGGGTTTCTTCGACTTCGCCGGCATACATGAGGGGGACGAGGGCGGCGAAGCCGGGGAGTTCGCCGAGGCCGCGGGCGAGGAGGCGTCCCTTGGCGGTGGCTTTTTCGAGGTGGCCGGCGCGGCCGACGCGTTGGAGTGCGGAGGCGACGTTGCCGGGGGAATCGATCTGGACGACGAGGTCGAGTGCGCCGACGTCGATGCCGAGTTCGAGGGAGGAGGTGGCGAGGACGGCGTCGACTTCACCGCGCTTGAGTTTTTGTTCGGTTTCGAGGCGGACTTCGCGGGCGATGGAGCCGTGATGGGGGAGGATGGTGGGGGCGGGGAGGAGCGGGGTTTCGGGGTGTTTTTCGTGGAGTTCGGCTTCGGCGAGGAGTTCGTCCTGGAACTTGGCGGCCATGCGTTCGACGAGGCGGCGGGAGTTTCCGAAGACGAGGGTGGAGCGGTGGTCGCGGATCATCTGTAGGACGGAGCGGGTGACTTCGCGCCAGTGGCCGACGGGTTGTTTTTTCTTTTCCTCGGGGTCGAGCTGGTCCTGGTCGTCGTCTTCGGCGGAGAAGGGGCAGACGACGGCGATGTCGAGCAGTTTGCGCTGGCCGGACCGGACGATCTCGATGGGGCGTGGGTTGCCGGCGTCGTCGTTGCCGGCGAGCCAGTGGGCGATGGTGTCTTCGGGGCGTGCGGTGGCCGACAAGCCGATGCGGACGAGCGGGCCGGGGGGCTCGACGGGGACGTAGACGCCGGGGGCGATTTTGAGGCGGTTGTTTTTGATGGTGAGGGTTTTGCGTTCTTCTTCGAGGCGTTCGAGGAGGAGGGCGGTGAAGGCGCCGCGCTTGTTGCCGGCGAGGGCGTGGACTTCGTCGACGATGAGGAATTTGGCGGTGGCGAGGGCGGTGCGGGTGCCGGAGGTGAGCATGAGGTTGAGGGATTCGGGGGTGGTGATGAGGATGTGTGGGGGGCGTCTGGCGATGGCGGCGCGTTCGCGCTGGGGGGTATCGCCGGTGCGGAGGGCGGTGGTGATTTCGGGCCAGGGAATTTTCTGCTGAGCGGCGAGGTCGGCGAGTTCGGAGAGGGGGCGGAGGAGGTTTTTCTGGACGTCGTTGGCGAGGGATTTCAAGGGGGAGACGTAGAGGATTTGGATGCCCCAGAGGGGGGCGGCGCTGGCTTCGGCGGCGAGGAGGCGGCGGGCGAGCCAGTCGATGGCGGCGAGGAAGGCGGCGAGGGTTTTGCCGGAGCCTGTGGGGGCGAGGATCAGGGCGGATTTGCCTTGGGAGATGAGGGGCCAGCCGTGGGTTTGCGGGGGCGTGGGGAGGCCGAGGCGGGATTCGAACCATTCGGCGATGAGGGGATGGAAGGGGCGGAGGGCGTCGTGCATGTTTGGATTTTAGGGGGGCGTGTGGGTAAATGGTAAATGGTAATTGGTAATTGGACGAGGCGCGCGGGTGGTGGGGTATAGTGTGATCGTTTGAGCGAGGAGATTGGGATGTCGCAGACGTTGTATGCACCGTGGCGGTTGGATTACATCAAGGCGGTGAGTGATGGGCCGAAGGAATGTTTTTTGTGCGGGGCGGCGAGGCGGCCGGAGGAGGATGAGGGGAATTTTGTGTTGATGCGGTCGGCGAATTGTCTGTTGATGCTGAACAAGTATCCGTATGTGAACGGGCATTTGCTGGTGGCGCCGTATCGGCATGCGGCGACGCCGGCCGAGTGCACGGCGATGGAGCGGGCGGAGATGATGGAGCTGCTGGTGGTGGGGCAGTTGGCGCTGGACCGGGCGATGAACCCGCAGGGATTCAACGTGGGGATCAACATTGGAAAGGTGAGCGGCGCGGGGGTGCCGGGGCATGTGCATGCGCACATCGTTCCGCGGTGGAATGGGGATATCAATTTCATGACGATCGTGGGGAATGTGCGGATCATTCCGCAGGCGATCGAGGAGGCGTATCGGCAGTTGAAGGAGGCGGTGGGGAGTGTGCGGGCGGGTTCCTGAGGCGCTTACATTTTGGCCGGGGCGGGGACGGGGGCGGGTTTGGCGGGGACGGCTTTCCAGACCTCGAGGTCGCGGTTTTTGAGTTGGATGGAGAGGCCGGTCTGGCGGGCGATGTTGTCGGCGACGATGTCTTGCTTGCCTTCCTGGTCGACGGCGGACCAGCTTATGGCAAAGGGGAGGAGGGCGGGTTCGCCCTTGGATTCGTCCACGACGGGGAGGCGGAGGTAATCCTCCATGATTGCCCAGAATTCCTGGGGCGAGGTGTAGCCACCGCCGCCGACGCGATCACCGGGCTTGGGATGATCGAGTTTGTCAGAGAAGACCTGGATGGCGTCATTGTCGGCATCGGTGAGCCGGGTGAAATGGTAGTTGCCGGTGACTTCGAGGACGAGTTGCTGTTTTTGGGTCGCCTTCTCGAAAGCGACGTTGATGTGGAAGTCTCTTTGGAGGATGGCGGCGAAGGCTTTGAGGACTTCGTCGGGGGAGGCTTGCTCCTGGACGATCCAGTCGCCGGTCACGTTCGCGCCGAGGACTTTGGGGTCGATGACGATGCGCTTGGCATTGGTGTGGACACATCCGCGGATGACGGCCTCGACGCCGATGCCCGCGGGACCGGCGCCGGATTCCATTTGGCCGCGGGTGAGGAATCCGCGGTCGTAGAGGAAGGCGTGGAAGGGGAAGGCAGCGTCGCTGTCGGATTTGTCGACTTCGTGGAAGAAGGAGGCGCGTTCGGGGATGTAGGGGGCGGGGATGAATTTCAGGACTTCGCCGTCTTTGAGGGAATAGACGCGGTCAAAGGCATCGAGCCAGGCGGGGCGGGTGGCGGCCTGGTCGGCTGGGGGGAGGGTCTGGGCGGTGAGGAGGGCGGCGAGGGCAACGAGCGTTGTGGACGCGAGGAGGTTGACGGCTTTTTTCAAGGGGAGACTCCTTCGGGGGGCAGTGTATCGGGGAAAGCGAGGTTTGTTCCATGAAAAAGCGGGGTCAGGCAGGCTGAGTTGAGGTGATGGCGGATTCGGCACGAAGGCACGAAGCGGGGAAAGGGCACGAAGGCGTTTTTGAGGGTCGGGACTTTTTGGGAGGTGCGTGGTTGGTGGGGGTTTGAACCGGGATTTGCAGGGGTTTTGTGGAAGTCGGGGTGCGTGGCGGCTATGACTTCTCCGGGCGGTGGTGCTTACGGAGGTGTTTATGGCGGGGCTTCTGGCGCGGGAACGGACGATTGCTGGGCCGGGATTCAATCGGTGGTTTATTCCGCCGGCGGCGTTGGCGATACACCTGGCGATTGGGCAGGCGTATGCGTTTTCGGTGTTCAAGATACCGATGTCGAAGTTGATCGGGATCACGCAGTTTGCGGCGACGGGGCCGATCGATTTGAAGAAGGTGCCCAGTGCGGCGGGAGACTGGTCGCAGACGTCCATCGCGTGGATCTTTTCGATAGCGATCGTGTTCCTGGGATTGTCGGCGGCGGTGTTCGGGACGTGGCTGGAGCGGGTGGGGCCGCGGAAGGCGATGTTCACGTCGGCGTGCTGTTTTGCGGGGGGATTCTTTGTTTCAGCGGTGGGGGTGTGGCTGCACCAGATCGCGCTGGTGTATCTGGGGTATGGGGTGCTGGGCGGGATCGGGCTGGGGATCGGGTATATCTCGCCGGTGTCGACGCTGATCAAGTGGTTTCCGGATCGGCCGGGGATGGCGACGGGGCTGGCGATCATGGGGTTTGGCGGGGGCGCGATGATCGGGTCGCCGTTGGCGGTGGAGCTGATGAAGGTGTTTCAGCACGCATCGCCGAACGGCGTGTTGCCGACGCTGCTGGCGATGGGGGTGATTTATTTTGTGTTCATGCTGCTGGGGGTGTTCATCGTGCGGGTGCCGGCGGAGGGGTGGAAGCCGGCGGGTTTTGTGCCCAGGACCAAGCCGGGCGGGATGGTGACGACGCACGGGGTGACGGCGCACAACGCAATCATGACGCCGCAGTTTTACCTGCTGTGGGGGGTGTTGTTTTTGAACGTGACGGCGGGGATCGGGATCCTGGAAAACGCATCGGCGTTCATTCAGCAGGTGTTTCCGAACCGGGTGACGGAGGTGGCGGCGGCGGGGTTTGTGGGGCTGCTGTCGATTTTCAACATGGGCGGGCGGTTTTTGTGGTCGAGCTTTTCGGATTACCTTGGCCGCAAGATGACGTACATGGCGTTCTTCATCCTGGGGCCGCTGATGTTCGCGCTGATTCCGACAGCGGCGCATATGGGGTCGATCCCGCTGTTCGTGCTGCTGTCGGGGGTGATCATTTCGATGTATGGCGGCGGCTTTGCGACGATTCCGGCGTACTTGCGGGATTTGTTCGGGACGCTGCAGGTGGGGGCGATTCATGGGCGGCTGCTGACGGCGTGGTCGGCGGCGGGGATCGCTGGGCCAGCGCTGGTGAATTACATTCGGGATTACCAGGTGGGGCATGGGGTGAAGCTGGCGGATGCGTACAACACGACGATGTACATCATGGCGGGGCTGTTGGTGGCGGGGTTTGTGTGCAACCTGCTGGTGCGGGCGGTGAATGAGCGGTTCTGGGCGGATCGTGCGGGGGCGAAGGGGTTTGAAGTGGTTCCGCCGGGCGCGAACCCCGCGGTGCGCTGAGAGAGGAGTTGGGTGATGACGTCGACGATTTCGGATGTGCCTGAGAAGCGCGGGGGAGCGGGGACGGGGGTGATGCTGCTGGTGTGCTGGCTGTGGGTAGGTGTGCCGCTGGCGTGGGGGGTGAGCCGCACGTGCCAGTCGGCGGCGAAGTTGTTTACGGGGCAGCCGGCGGCGACTTTGCCAGCGGCGGGGGTGGAGGTGCCCAAAGAGCGGGGGGAGAAGTGAGGAGGGACGCTGGACAAGGAGACAAGGTGACAAGGTGACAAGGTGCGAGTGGGTATGATGGCACGTGGTGGGGGAAGGTGGGTTTTTTATGGGTGGTTTTGTGGGTGCTGAGGAGCGGATCGAGCGGGCGAGTGTGGGGCGGGAGGTGGTGCGGTATGTGGGGGGCGAGGGAGAGCGGGTGAGGGATGTGGTGGCGGTGGAGGAGCCTTTGGAAATTCGCGTGGGCTATGGGCCGGTGTCGGATCGGCGGGTGAAGGCGGTGTCGGTGACGATGCGGACGCCGGGCGGCGCGGGAGAAGACTTTGAGTTGGCGGTGGGGTTTTTGTTCACCGAAGGGATCATCAAGGAGCGCGGGGAGGTGGAGCGGGTGTTTTATTGTGGGCCGGAGACCACGAAGCTGCGGTTGCACAATGTGGTGCGGGTGGAGCTGGCGGCGGGGGTGGCACTGGATCTGGAAAAGTTGGAGCGGCACTTTTATACGACGAGTTCGTGCGGGGTGTGCGGGAAGACGTCGATTGAGGCGATCGAGACGGTGTGCGGGGCGGGGTTGCGGGATGATTTTGTGGTATCGGCAGAGGTGATTCACGCGCTGCCGGAGTTTCTGCGGGCGCAGCAGGCGGTGTTTGATCGGACGGGGGGATTGCATGCGGCGGCGCTGTTTGACGGGCGCGGGAAGCTGGTGGCGTTGCGCGAGGATGTGGGTCGGCACAATGCGCTGGACAAGTTGATCGGGTCGCGGTTTTTGTGCGGGGAGGTGCCGCTGTCGGAGCGGGTGCTGCTGGTCTCGGGGCGGGCGAGTTTTGAGCTTTTGCAGAAGACGGTGATGGCGGGGATACCGGTGATTGCGGCGGTGGGTGCGCCGTCGAGTCTGGCGGTGGAGTTGGCGGAGCGGTTTGGGGTGACGCTGTTGGGGTTTGTGCGCGGGGAGCGGTTTAATGTGTATGCGGGGGAAGGGCGGGTGGGGGCGAGGAATAAAGAGGTAAAAGAGTGAAAGAATAAAAGCGGGCAGGGATTGTTCAGGGGGCATTATTCATTATTCATTTGGCGGCGGCGTCAAGGGCGTGGGGGTTTTCGGATGAGGAGGAGTTTGGGTTCAGTCATGTGGTGGAGGGCGTATTTGACGCCTTCGCGGCCGAGGCCGGAGTTTTTCACGCCGCCGTAGGGCATGTTGTCGATGCGGGTGGTGGGGACGTCGTTGATGACGATGCCGCCCATGTCGAGTTGTTCGAAGGCGCGGCGGGCTTTGTGGATATTTTGCGTGAAGATGCCGGCTTGCAGGCCGAAGGGGGTGTTGTTGGTGCGGGTGAGGGCGTCGTCGAAATCGGTGTAGGTTTCGAGGGTCATGACGGGGCCGAAGGCTTCGTTGGTTAGGAGGGCGGAATTGGAGGCGGGGTTTTTGACGATCGTTGGCGTGAGGAGGTTTCCGTTGCGGGTGTTGCCGCAGAGGATTTCGCCGCCGGAGTCGGCGATCCATTGCTGGAGGCGG
>JBEHXY010000241.1:0-6308 GCA_048498455.1 Planctomycetota bacterium
CTTCAAACTTTATTTGATGCCAGGTTGTGCGCGCGGGGCGTCTTGGCCCCACCCCGCGGAGGGGGTGGGCTTGGTGTGTGGTTGCGTGGTCGAGGGATTGTCGCGGGGTGGGGAGGGGGATGGTAAAGTTGGGGGTTCCGGATCGGGATGTGATGAGGAATTGCGAATGAAGATTGCGATGGACTGGATTGGGGAATATCTGGCGCCGGCACCGACAGCGGAGCGGGCAGCGGAAGCGTTGATGTATGCCGGGTTGCCGGTGGAGTCGGTGGAGGAGGCAGAGGGGGTGAAGGGCAAGACGCAGGTGCTGGATGTGGAGGTGACGAGCAATCGGACGGATTGTTTTTGTCATGTGGGGCTGGCGCGGGAGCTGGCGGCGTTGACGGGGGGGAACTTCAAGACGCCGGTGGTGACGTTGACGGAGGGGAGCGGGGCGGCGAGCGATCTGACGAACGTGCGGGTGCAGGCGGGGGTGGGATGTCCCTATTACACGGCGCGGGTGATCCGGGGGGTGAAGGTGGGGCCTTCGCCGGAGTGGCTGGTGAAGCGGCTGACGTCGATCGGCGTGCGGCCGGTGAACAACGTGGTGGACGTGACGAACTTTGTGCTGATGGAGCTGGGGCAGCCGCTGCATGCGTTTGATTTCGACAAGTTGGGCGGCCATCGGGTCGTGGTGCGCAACGCGCACGAGGGGGAGAAGCTGGAGGCGATCGACGGGAAGACCTATGCGCTCGAGCCGACGATGCTGGTGATCGCGGATGCCGAGAAGCCGGTGGCGGTGGCGGGCGTGATGGGCGGGAAGGGGACGGAGGTGACGGAAGGGACGGTAAATATTCTGCTGGAGAGCGCGAGGTTCGATCCATTGAGTGTGCGGACGACGTCGCGGTCGCTGGGGTTGAAGAGCGATTCGTCTTACCGCTTTGAGCGCGGGATTGATCCAGCGATGGCGGACCTGGCGAGCAAGCGGGCGGCGGCGTTGATCGTGCAGGTGGCGGGCGGGGAGGTGGCGAAGGGGGTGGTGAGCGAGGGGACGGCGGGGGTGAAGACGCTGACGGTGCAGATGCGGCTGAAGCGGTTTGAGCAGATCATGGGGTACCGGATTTCGGGGGACCGGGGGCTGGCGATTTTGTGCGCGCTGGGGTTCTCGGCGGGGCTGGACGAGGAGGAGGGGGGGAAGGATCTTTTGTACACGCGGGTGCCGACGCATCGGCTGGATGTGGACCGGGAGATTGATTTGATCGAGGAGATTGCGCGGGTGGAGGGGTATGGGCGTGTGCCGACGCTGGACCGGGTGAGCCATCCGGTGACGCCGGAGCTGGGGAGCGAGAAGGCGGCGCGGGCGGTGCGTTTGGCGCTGGTGGAGGCGGGGTTCAGCGAGGCGGTGACGGTGACGTTCATTGGGGAGGCGGAGGGGGCGCCGTTTGTGCCGGCGGATGGGGCGCTGATCCATCCGCAGCATGCGGGATGGAAGGCGGACGTGTTGCGGCCGAGTTTGCTGCCGAGTTTGCTGGGGGTGCGGCGGACGAATCAGTATGCGGGGCTGCCCGATGCGCGGGTGTTCGAGACGGGGGAGACGTTTGTGCAGGTGGGGGATGGGGCGAGCGTGCCGCCGACGCAGCGGCGGGTGGTGGCGGCGGTGGCGGGCGAAGTGGGGATGCTGACGGGGATGCTGGAGCTGCTGGCGGACCGGGTGAATCCGGAACTGCGCGTGTGGGTGGAGCCCAAGGAGTTCGGATACTTCGTGAAGGGGGCGTCGGGGGAAGTGTGGATGGAGTTGGGCGGGAAGAAGCAGGCGATTGGGGTGGTGGGGTTGTTCACGCCGGAGCTGCAGAAGCGGTATGACCTGCGGGGGGTTGCGGCGGGGGCGGAGGTGTCGTGGGATGCGCTGATTGAGGCCTATGAGCCGGCGCGGCGGGCGAAGGCGGTTCCGCGGTTTCCGGGGGTGAAGCGGGATCTGAGCGTGGTGGTGGAGGAGGGGGTGCGGTGGCGGGACGTGGAGGGGGCGATCGTGGGGGCGGCGCTCAAGAGCCTGGAGCGGGTGGAGTTTGTGACGACGTTTCGGGGCAAGGGGGTGGAGGCGGGGAAGAAGTCGCTGACGCTGACGCTGGAGTTTCGGGAGGCGCGGCGGACGCTGACGAGCGAGGAGGTGGAGGGGGAGGTGAAGCGCGCGGTGGAGGTGCTGGGGGCGCGGTTTGGGGGGGTGTTGCGCGCGTGAGTAATTGGTAATTGGTAATTGGGCCCAAATGGGAGGAGAGCGGGAGTTGCGGGCGGAGCGTTTTTTACTTTGTTACGACGACCGGTGCATGTGGGTGAAGGTGACGGCGAGGAGGTCGTAGATGGCGTGGGCGCCGACGACGATGCCGAAGCCGCGGTAGATGAAGATGCCGGCGAGGTAGATGCCCATGGCGGTGCGGAAGAGGAAGGGGCCGGGACTGAAGGCTTCATTGCCGAGGTAGTGGTAGGCGGAGAAGGCGACGGCGGAGGTGATGAGGATGAGGGGGATGGCGGTCTGGGGTTTGAGCTCGAAGACGTCGACGAAGATGATGTTGAGGAGGATGATGGCGATGAGGCGGAAGAGGAGTTCCTCGTAAATGCCGGCGCCGACGGAGAGGACGATCTCGGTTTGCCAGGGGAGGTCGCCGGGGGATTGGAGGGCGGGGAGGTGTGCGGCGAGGGGGTGCCGGGAGAGGACCAGGGCGATGATGAAGATGGGGATGGCCCAGAGGAAGGATTCGGCGGCCATACCGGCGTAGAGGGGGGGATCGAGCATCCACTTGTCTTTTCGGGCGAGGTGCCAGGCGAGGAGGATGGCGATGACGGCCAGGGCAGGCAGGATGTTGCCCGCAGCGCCGAAAAGGTTGAAGAACTTGAGCAGGAGGCTGAAGGCGACGAGGGCATCGGGGGAGGTTTTGCCGGCGGGCAGGAGGGTGGCGACCTGGTAGAAGAGGAGCAAGGGGGTGATGAAGATGAGGCACTGGAGAGGCCAGTGGGTGCGGTGGGCGTAGGTTTTGCCGGAGCCGAACTGGAGCCACTCGGTGCGCTTGCGGGGCATGGGGACGTCACGGGTAAGGGCTGGGGAAAAGGGGGTATGGTAACGGGGCGGGGGCGAGTTTGGGAGGAAGCAAGAAGCAAGAATTAAGAATTAAGAAGGGAGGGGGACAGGCGTTTACCAGGTGAAGATTCCCATGGCGTGGAGGATCCAGGTGACGGCGCCGGAGGCCATGAGGAAGAGGCAGAGGATGACGGTGAGGAGGAACCAGCGGGCCTTGGGGGCGTGGTCGGCGAGCTGGATGGATTTGCAGTAGGGGCAGGTGACGGAATCTTCGAAGATGAGTTTTTTGCAGCGGGTGCAGCGGACGGTGGTCATTTCGTCGGGGACGAGGTCGCGGTCGTCGGGGCCGTCGTCTTCGACATCCCAGGAGTCGTCGTCGCGGCCGTCGCGTCCATGGTTGCGGGCGCGGGACGGGGGATCGTCGCGGAAGAGATCATCGTCTTCGAAAGCGGGCATGAGGTTCCACCCCTGGGGCGGCGAGCAGGACCCGGCGAAGCAGGGCGGCCGTGGCCGGGGACGGCACGTCCAGCGGGTTAACGCCGGGGGGACATGTGCATTTCACCGAAAAGAGGGGGCAAAAGCGAGAGCTGTGTTGGAAAAGGCAAAAGTCCTGCGGGAAAGGGGCGCGGGCGGAGGGTCAGGCGGGCGGGCATGTCGGTTGGGGGGCGGTTTGAAGGGGCGGGCGTTGGTTTGGGGAGGGGTTTGACACCCCATGTGGGTGTCCCTAGGATTTTGAGCCTTCGGGGAAGCGAGCGTGAGGGTGACCGTGAGGGTGACCGGGCCCCGGAATTTGCGCTTGGCAGCCGATATAACGACAGGAGGCCGATCATGGCCAGTCAGAGTGTGGTACAGATCAGCGATGCGAATTTTGAGCAGGAAGTGCTGACGAGCGATCAGCCGGTGCTGCTGGATTTCTGGGCGGAGTGGTGCGGCCCGTGCCGCATGCTGGCCCCGACCATCGACGAGATTGCCGAGGAATACAAGGGCAAGGCCAAAGTCGGAAAGCTGGACACCGACGCCAACCGGAACACCGCGATGCGCTTCAGCATTTCGGCGATTCCGACGATCATTCTGTTCAACAAGGGGCAGATCGCGAAGAAGTTCGTGGGGCTGACCCCGAAGCGGGATTTCAAGGCGGCGATCGATTCGCTGCTGGGAGTGGCGCAATAAGTGCTGCCGCGGCGCGCCTGCCGCGGAGGTAAGGCCTGATGCCTGCGGACGCCGCCCGCGGGGAGACCCGCGGGCGGCGTCTTTGTTTTTGCGCCTGGGGGGCGGGTTTTGGTGTTGACGGGCTTGCGGGTGGGCGGGCATACTGCACTGTGGCGCGAGGAACCCCCCTACCGCTTGTGGAACTCACGGCGGAGCGCGGGGGCACTTCGGAGTCCGTGGCCTGGCAGGGCGCACGTCTTTGGGTGGAAACGCACGTAAGGAGTGGCTGTGGTGAAGTTGAACGGTGGCGCTTCGAAACTGGTGGCGGCGGCGTTTACGGCGGCCTGCGTGGCGGCGGGATTGGGGGGCTGCGGGGATACGTCGCTGGGGAGCAAATCGGCATTGAAACAGGCGGACGAGGCGGGGCGGATCGCGCGGTCTGCGGGGGATCTGCGGCCGAAGGAAAGCTTCCTCGACCAGATGCGCAACAAGACGCCGGACGAGCAGAAGGCGGCGGCGGACCAGGCGGCCGTGGATGCCGCGAAGGGTCCCAATGCGTGGCAAACGTATTTTGACCGCAAGAGTCCGCTGGAAGATTTGAAGGCGGCGGTGGCGGAACTGAACAGCGCGGCGTCGGCGGACCTGCCGGCGTCGATCAAGGCGGCGATTTCTGAGCAGCTGGGGACGGTCTCGGGGCAGCAGGCGTCGGAGCAGATGCTGGCGGTGCAGAACAAGGTGCTGAAGCTGTCGCGGATGGCGGTGGCGCTGCAGGCCCAGGCATCGTACGTGATGGCGCTGGCGGGGCAGGCGGACGTGCAGGAACTGCGGTCGAAGGTGCAGGCGGCGGACACGGCCGCGGCGCAGGCGGAAGTGGCGACGGCGAAAGCGAACACGGACAAGGCCCAGGCGACGGTGGATGATCTGACCAAGCAGATCGCGGACCGGCGTGCGCGGGCGGGGGAGATCGATTCGCAGACCGAGGCGGCCTACCAGGCAGGCGAGCAGCAGACGGGCAACGCGGCGGTGGAGGCCGGGCGCAAGGCGATGGAAGCGCGCAAGGAGGGGGACAAGCTGACGGAAGAAGCGACGAAGCTGGGGCTGCAGCTGACCGAGGCGCAGTCGGCGTTGACGCTGGCGAAGATCCAGCAGACCGAAGCGGAGACGAAGCTGAAGGTGCTGCAGAGCGGGATCGCGTCGGAACAGACGCAGGCACAGGGGGCGACGGGCCTGGCGACGACGCTGCGTGACCGGGCGCGGAAGCTGGTGGAGGCGGAGGCGGGGCTGCAGCAGCAGCAGAAGGAATTTGAATCGCTGGCGGCGGAGATCGAAAAGGATCTGAAGGACGTGCTGACGACCACGAAGGCGTCGGACACGGCGTTTGCCAACGCGATCACGGCTTGGACCGACGCGCAGGGCAAGCTGGGGGCGATTCCCGGCCAGGACGACACGGCGCTGGGCACCCTGGCGCATGACACGCGGACGAAGAGCCTGCTGCAGCTGGAGCAGGCGGCCTCGAAGACGCAGACGGGGCAGGCGAATCTGATGGCGGCCGAAGTGGCGGCGATGCGGACAGCGGCGACCACGGCGCTGTCGATGGCGTCGGATGCGCTGGCGGGCAAGCCGCGGACGACGCCGCCGGCGACGGGACCGGGGAATGCGGCGACGGACTTTGCGGCGGCGGCGAGCAAGGAATTCAAGGCGGCCGACACGCTGGCGGAGCAGGCGAAGAACGCGTCAAAGTCGGTACCGCCGGTGCAGTGGCTGGGGCTGTCGATCCAGTCGGCGGCGCGGTGGGGCCAGGGGCTTGCGGACAAGAACCCGGAAGAGAAGGCGGCGGGGCAGAAGGTGGCGCGGGAGGCGATGGATTTGAATCCCTACCTGCCGCTGAATGGTCTTGCGGGGACGACGGGGACGGAGAATTCGACGGTCCCGACGGGCGGCGGCGCGGCTGCGCCGGCGGGCGGGGCGGCTCCGACGGGCACGACCGCCCCAGCGGCCCCGGGAACGCCGGCGCCACCGGCTCCTCCTCCTCCGGGCGAGTGAGTGCAAGCGATGCGTATTTGAACAAGACGGCTGGTCGAGAGACCGGCCGTCTTTGTTTTTGCGG
>JBEHXY010000242.1:0-6290 GCA_048498455.1 Planctomycetota bacterium
CCTGCAGCAGTCCATTTCCATGAACGCCACCCTCAAAAAATTCGCCGCCGCCCAGGCCGAATACATGGACTTCATGAAAAAAGTCCAGGAAACCATCAATGCCGGCATGACCGGCCAACCCGCCCCGGGCTCCCCGCAGGAAATCACCGACGCCGCTCCCGCCCCCGCCAGCAAAATCATCCTCGATACCTGATCCCCCGGGCCCGCGCCGCCTATCGTGTCGCGCTGCTCTTCAACCAAAGCACGACGCAATCGCCACGCCCACCCGCTCCGGCGCCCCCGCCGCACGCGCCAGTCCGCCCGGCGCTGCCCGCCGCCCCGCCGCCGCATCCAGCAGCCGCCGTCCGCACCACGCCGCCACCACCGGTGTCCACGCCACCTTCTTTAACGGCGAAAGCGTGTCATACGCCTCCAGAAGCGCCTCCGCCTTCTCGCCCTCCAGCCGCCCCTCGCCATCTCCGCACAACATCCACAGCGCATCGACCACATCTTCCAGCGGTGATCCCGCGTGCAGCAGCGCCCAGTCCACCACCGTCCGCAACTGCCGGTCCGCATCGTGCAGCAACGCCTCCGCCTGCACGTCGCCATGCACCCACCCCATCTCCCCCGGCAGCGGCAACTGCAGAGCCGACAGCAGCGCCGACCGCCCCGCCTCATCCATCGCCGGAACCCGCTCCCCCTCCTCCAGGGCCTCCGCCACCAGTTCCCCCATCGAAGGCCCCCGTTCCGGCAACTCCACGTGCTCCTTCAGCAGCCGGTGCATCCACGCCAGCCGCAACCCCACCTGCGATATATCGTGCGCCGTCAATTGGTCCCGCGGCACCACCGATCCCTCCGTCCCCACGCTCACCATCATCCGCGTTCCCTGCGGCCCCTCCCCCACGAAATCGCCATGCTTCCCCGCCACCATCGGCACCACCGTGAACCGCTCCCGGTCCAGCCCATTCAACACCCCCGCCATGAACGCCAGCTGATCCGCCCGGTACACCGCCGGATACAGGTACACCACGTACGCGTTCTGCTGCGCCGTCATCACCTCAAACGTCACCGCCTGCCGCCCCCGCTTCACCTCCCGAAACCGCACAATCCGCCCCAGCCCGAACTGCCGCGCCAACAATCCATTCAACAAATATGTCTGCTGCTGATCCATGTCCCCAGTATATGCCCCCACACCTCTGCAGGCTCGCACGCGCACCCCCGACCGCTGGCTCCCTGCGCAAATGGACCGCTTCCCACCACCCCACGCATCCCCCGGATGAACCACGCCCGCCCCAAGGTTTTGAGTTTTGCGTTTTGAGTTTTGAGTTTTAACTTTTCCTGTAAGCTTAACCACGCAGCCCCCCTCTAACCCATAAACCGCACCCGCAGGGCTCCCATGACCGTGGCCTCTCTCAACAACCCACTCGCCCTTCCCGACGACGCCTCCCTCGCCGCACGTTTCGCCGCCGGGGACGATGCCGCCTTCGATACCGCCGTGGCCCTCTACGCCCCGCGCCTCACCCGCCTCGCCCGCCGCCTCCTCGCCTCCTCCAATCCCGCCGACGCCGACGACGCCGTCCAGGATGCCTTCATCCGCGCCTACCTCGCCCGCAAATCCTTCCGCGCCGACAGCCACCTCCTCACCTGGCTCACCCGCATCACCATCAACGCCTGCCGCGCCCACCGCCGCCGCCAGGCCCTCGGCCTCTGCCTCCTCCAGCGCCTCCTCCACCACCGCCCCCCCACCGCGCCCGATCCCGGCCCACAACCCGATCCCCTCGCCGACACCCTCCGCGCCGCCATCCGAAAACTCAAAACCGCCGACCGCGAGCTCATCGTCCTCTACTACCTCGAAGAACTTCCCGCCCCCGACATCGCCACCCTCCTCGCCCTCACCCCCGCCGCCCTGCACACCCGTCTGCACCGCGCCCGCAAGGCCCTCGCCCGTCTCCTCGAAAACGCCGGAGTACGCCCATGACCAGCCACATCTCCCCCGACACGCTCCAGACCCTCCTCCGCCGCGCCGATCTCGCCGCTCCCTCGCGCCCGCTCGATCCCCACACCCTCCGCACCCGCGCCCGCCGCCGCCGCACCCGTACCGCCGCCGCCCTCACCTCGCTCCTCTGCGCCCTCACCCTCCTCCCCCTACTCCACCGCAGCCCGCCGCCCACCGCCCCCGCCCCCGTCGCCATCCACAACCCCGCCCCGCCCGTCGAGACCGACATCCAATCCCGCATCGCCATCGAGACCGCCCTCCGCCTCGCCCAGCACCGCGCCACCGGCGAATTCCTCGACCACGACCCCGCCTTCGCCCGCGATGCCGCCGCCCAGACCCTCGTCCTCGCCGCCGACCGCCGCCGCGCCCTCGACCCCCGTGAAGCCGCCCGCACCTACGCCGCCGCCGCCACCCTTTTCCCCAACACCCCCTGGGGCCAGCGCGCCGCCGCCGCCCTGTCCCTGCCCCAATAACCGCACCTTCACAAGGAACCGCCCATGAAAACCGCCGCCCTCCCGCTCGTCTGCCTCCTCGCCCTCACCACCTCCCTCCACGCCCAAACCGCGCCCACCACACAGGCCGCCCCCCAAGCCGCCGCCTGGCCCGACAACAACACCCAGGCCACCGTCGAACAGCTCCAGGCCAAGGGAAAGTTTATCCGCGAGGCCCTTCGCAACCTCACCGGCTCCTCCCGGCTCAACAACGATCTCCTCCAGAAACGCCTCGACGACATCGTCCTCCAGCTCGACCACAACGAACTCCAACTCATTGAAACTCACGCCCGCCGGAAAGCTGTCGCCACCAAGATCCAGGAACTCTCCACCAACGGCGAAGGCTCCGCCGCCCACGATCCCGTCCTCCAGCAGTTGGCCACCGTCGCCGACGCCCGTGACCGTGCCGCCAAGCGCAATGCGCAACTGGTCACCACCGGCGCAGGCGTTTCCGCCGCCGAAATGGAATCCGCCGTCGCCGACGCCGCCGAGGCTCACGCCAAAGTCGAGGAACGCCGCGAAGCCGTCGCCGCCTCCATTGGTGGCGGCATCCTCCCCGCCCTCAACCGCCAGCTCGTCGAGCTCTCCCTCCAGGAAGACGTCCTCTCCCAAATGCAGCGCGCCCTCCAGGATAAACGCGACCGCCTCCAGGAAGCCGACCGCCTCTCCCTCGAACTCAACGACGTCGTCGCCAACCTCGCCGCCCGCTACCACCGCAGCCTCGACGACTGACCTCCCCCACCACTCCCCCACCCCGCAAAAAACAAAAAGCCCATCCCCAAGGACAGGCTCCCACCACCCCACCCTTTGTCATTGGTCATTGGTCATCGCCGGCGGTCGTTCGTCACAAATCTTCCTTCACCGGCTCCGCCCGCAGGTACCGCGCCAAAAACGTCTTCGTCTTCTCCAACGACGCCTTCGCCGCCTCCGCGCTGTACCCCGCACGCCCCGGGTTCAAAAACCCGTGCCCCACCCCCGGATACTGCACCACCTCGTAGTACACCTTGTTCGGATTGTGCGCCAGCCGCGACTCCAGCGCCTGCACCTGTATCGCCGGCACCTGCGGATCAATCTGCCCGTAGAACGACAGGATCGGCACGTTCAAATTGAACAGCGTCTCCACCGGCGACACCGGCCGGTTCGTCGACGTGTTCGCATAAATCGCCCGCCCGTAATAGTTCACCGCCGCCGACACCCGCAGCTCATTGCCCGCCGCCATCATCGCGTAGCTCCCCCCCATGTCCACGCCCACCACCCCGATCTTCTGCCCCTCCGTCGGACGTCCCGCCCCCTCCAGGTAATCCACCGTCGCATGCACGTCCGACAGCACCTGCTGGTCCGACGTCTCCCCATACGCCTTCGCCGCCCCCGCCGCATCCAGCGGCTTGTCCCCGCCCTCGATCCGCGAGTACAGGTTCGGCATGATCACCGTGTAGCCCTGCTTCGCAAACTCGTCCGCCAGCCCCTTCGAAAAATCCGTCATCCCAAAAATGTCGTGGATCAAAATCACCGCCGGCCGCTTCTCTTCCGAGTTCTGCAGCTTCGGCGTCACCAGGTACGCGCTGATGTCCCGGTCCGCGCTCTTCAGCGTGATCATCTCCCCCTTGTTCGCCTCCGTCGTCACCGGCTTGCCATATTCTTTCCCCGATGCCGACGTCACCGGCGCCGTCGCCGCCCCGCCCTGCGTCGCCTGCCCAAACGCCCCCACGCCCGCCGCCGCGCTCACCACCGCCGCCGCCAGCCCCGTCCGCACCAACATGCCGATCCGCATCCGTAGCCTCCAATAGAAAACCCGCCCCTCCATACCCTACATTCAAAACCCCCCGCCGTCCCCCCTTTTTCCCGTTTGCTCCATTTAACTTTTTTTCTTCCGCACCGCTCTCCCCTAATACGCCCCTCCCCCCCTACAGGATTGCTCGCCGATGACCGATAAGAGCCTTACACTTTCCCAAAACTTCCCCTCGGAGCCAAAAAATGCATACCGTCGTCCACGTCACCCACGAAGCCGTTCACAAAATCGGCGGTATCGGCGCCGTCCTCCACGGCCTCATCACCTCCAAAACCTATCGCTCCCAGGTCAGCCGCGACATTCTTCTCGGACCTCTCTTCTCCACCGATGGCCCCATGGAAGGACGCCTCCATGGCGGAACCGTCCTCTACTCCGGCGTCGATGGCTACCGCAACACCCCCTATGCCAACGACTTCGCCCGCATCGAACACGACTATGGCGTCAAACTCATCTACGGCAAAAAAACCTTCCACGACCCCCTCACCGGCGTCACCTCCGAACCCGAAGTCCTCCTCGTCGACGTCCGCCACTACAACCCCGAAAAAATGGGCGTCCTCAAATTCGTCCTCTATCAAGACTACGGCATCGACTCCGCCGCCTACGAACACATCTGGGATTACGAACAATACTGCCGCATCGCCGAGCCCGGCCTCGAAGCCATCCGCGCCATCGGCGGCTGCGAAGATGAAGGCAGCAAACGCACCACCCCCATCATCCTCGCCCACGAATACATGGGCATGCCCACCGCCCTCGCCGCACGCTCCCGCTACCCCGGCCAGTTCCGCTCCATCTTCTACGCCCACGAAGTCGCCACCATGCGCCGCATCGTCGAAGACCACCCCGGCCACGACACCATGTTCTACAACGTCCTCGAAAAAGCCCAGGCCAAGGGCCAGTACGTCGAAGACGTCTTCGGCTCCCAGAAAGGCTTCTACAAACACCCCCTCGTCGAAGCCTCGCGCTTCTGCGACAACATCTTCGCCGTCGGCGATTACGTCGTGAAAGAGCTCCGCTTCCTCCGCAAGGAATTCAAGGACCTCCACATCGACACCGCCTACAACGGTGTCCCCGCCCGCTCCCTCACCGTTGACGAACGCCAGAAATCCCGCCAGAAACTCCGCCAGTACTGCGCCAACGTCCTCAACTTCCAGCCCGATTTCGTCTTCACCCACCTCACCCGCCTCGTCCCCTCCAAGGGCCTCTGGCGCGACATCAAGGTCGTCGAACAGCTCGAAAAACACCTCGCCAAAGACAACAAGACCGCCGTCCTCTTCATCGGCTCCACCGAAACCACCGGCCGCGCGCCCCACGACATCCAGAACATGGAAAAGAACTACAAGTGGCCCGCCGCCCACCGCGAAGGTCACCCCGATCTCACCGGCGGCGAAGCTTACTTCTACGCCGGCGTCCAGGAATGGAACGCCCGCGCACGCTTCTGCAAAATCGTCTTCCTCAACACCTTCATCATCAACGCCGCCACCCTCGGCAACCGTGCCCCCGCAGACATCGACTTCCTCGACTTCCGCAAAGGCTCCGACGCCGAGTTCGGCCAGTCCATCTACGAACCCTTCGGCATCGCCCAGGTCGAACCCATCTCCTTCGGCGGCATCTGCGTCTTCACCTCCCTCTGCGGATGCGCCGGCTTCGTCCACAAAGCCGCCGGCGAAAAACCCACCCCCAACGCCATCCCCGTCGACTACACCCGCCTCCCCGCCAGCATGCAATCCCAATCCATCCCCGAACTCCTCACCATGACCAAGCAAACCCGCGACGAGCTCGAACAATCCACCGCCGCCGGCATCGCCGAAGAACTCTACAAACGCCTCCCCAGAAATCCGCAGGATTTCGAACGCCTGATCGCCACCGGCGGCCAACTCGGCAAACAAATGTCCTGGGACGCCGTCGCCACCAACTACGTCCTCCCCGGCCTCCAACGCGCCCTCAACGGCAAAGGCGCGTAACGCGGACATCCTGCCCGCAATCGGCCACAGCCGATCCCCCCCATCGCGCTCCTTAAATACCCCCCACCCAACGC
>JBEHXY010000243.1:0-6280 GCA_048498455.1 Planctomycetota bacterium
GCGGCGATGGAACTGCTGGACCTGCGGCCGCAGAATCCGGTGACGATGGGGCCCGAGTACAAGGATCCGCGGGCGTTTCTGATGACGCTGGATTGGAAGCAGGCGGTGTACACGGAAAGCCACAAGGGGGCGGGAATCGGGGCGATTTACACGCTGGTGCCGGAGCTGGGCACGCCGGAATGGTTCAAGGCCTACTTCGCGACGTGCGACAGTTTGTTTGACGCGAAGAACGGGATGATGGGGCTGGAGAAGCCGGCGGGCGGAGACTTCGATCAGATCGGGGGCACGTTCCACTACAGCTTTTTGTACGCCTATTTCAACAAGCGGATGCCCTACCCGGAGCAGCGCATCGATGCCGTGCTGGGGCTGCAGCGTCCCGACGGGCACTGGGACACGAGCAACAAGACGTGGCTCACGCTGGATGGGCTTTACTTGATGACACGGGCGGTGCGGGTGGCGCATCACCGGGTGGGGGATGTGGTGGCGGCGGTGCGGCGCACGATGGACACGCTGATGGAGCAGATGTACAGCCCGGCGGCACGGAAGACGGCGTACACGGGCCGGCTGGCGGTGCACTCGGTGACCTGCGCGATCAGCATCGCGGCCGAATTGCAGCAGTTCCTGGGCGCGGACGAGGTGGTGACCGAGCGCCCGCTGCACCTGGTCCTGGATCGCCGCCCGTTCATCTGACGGCAGCCGCAGGGCAAATAGAAAAGGCCCGCGCGATGCGCGGGCCTTTTTTTCAGAGGGTTTGGGCAGGCACAATCCCTGCGTCAGGCGCCCGTGAGTTCGTCATCGATCGCCTGCATGTCGGCCGTTTCGGTCTTGCTGCGAAGCACGGCCCAGATGAGGGCGATGAGGCCGACGACGACGACGACCCAGCGGATGGCGGGGTTGGGGGCGAGGCGGTTGAGTTCGGCGAAATAGGGCAGGTTGTGGTCGGCGCCCGTCTTGATGAGCGGGCGGTCAAAGGGCATCACGAGCGGCACCACCAGCAGGGCGACCATGTTCATGACCTTGATGAGCGGGTTGAGGGCGGGGCCGGCGGTGTCCTTGAGCGGGTCGCCGACGGTGTCGCCGGTGACGGAAGCCTTGTGGCGTTCGGAACCTTTGCCGGTGTTGGCCTCGAGGTTGCGGGGTTCGTCTTCGACGAGTTTTTTCGCGTTGTCCCAGGCGCCGCCAGCGTTGGCCATGAAGACGGCCATGAGTTGGCCGCTGAGGATGGATCCGGCGAGGAACCCGGCGAGGGCGAGGGTTCCAAAGGCGAAGCCGACGAGGACGGGCGCGACGATGGCGAGCATGCCGGGGCCGATGAGTTCGCGTTGTGCGGTCTGGGTGCAGATGCCGACGACGCGGGCGTAATCGGGGCGTTTGGTGCCGGCCCAGATTTCCTTGTCGCGGAACTGGACGCGGCATTCCTTGACGATGAGGAAGGCGGCGCGACCGACGGCGCGGATGGTCATGGAGGAAAAGAGGAAGGGGGCGGCCCCGCCGAACAGCAGGCCGATGAAGACACGGGGATCGGCGAGAGTGAGGTAGCCGGCGACGGTGGTGTAGACGTCGGTGGCAATCTGGCCATGCTCCTTGCCGGTGGCCATGACGGTGATGAAAGAGGCGAAGAGGGAGACGGCGGCGATGACCGCGGAGCCGATGGCGATGCCCTTGGTGACGGCCTTGGTGGTGTTCCCGACGGCGTCGAGGTCGGCGAGGATCTGGCGGGCGCGTTTGTGGGAGCCGGGCTCGGTGCGTTCCATGGCGGCGGGGTCATAGCCCATCTCGCCGATGCCGTTGGCGTTGTCGGCGATGGGCCCGAAGACGTCCATGGAGATGGTGTTGCCGGTGAGGGTGAGCATACCGATGCCGGTCATGGCGACGCCGTAAGCGGCGAAGATGGGGGAGGAACCGGTGAAGAGGAGAATCGAAGCGAACACGGCGCCGGCGATGATGATGACGGCCCACACGGAGGATTCGAGGCCGACGGCGAGCCCCTGGATGATGTTGGTGGCGTGGCCTGTGCCGCAGGCTTTCACGAGGGATTTGACGGGCGGGTATTCGGTGGAGGTGAAATATTCGGTGCAGAAATTGAGGACGAGGGCGAGGATGATGCCGACGAGGCAGGCCCATGCGGGACGCATGTCGAGGCCGTCCTGTCCGAGGGTGATCCAGGCGGCAGGGGTGAAGTTGTGGTCGGGGTTGGTGGAGGGGGCGCCGGCGGCGGTGGTGTTGAAGCGGAGGTAGAGGAAGCCGATGGTGAGGAAGCCGATGGTGGAGAGGATGGCGCCGAGGCGGAAGCCGTTGGTGAGGGAGCCCATGGCGGCCTTGACAGAGCCCTTGGAGCCGGCGCGGACGGAGAAGGTGGAGATCATGTCGGAGACGCAGCCGATGCCGCGAACGAGCAGGGGGAAGATGACGCCTTTGTGGCCGAAGGAGGCGCCGCCGAGGATCATGGCGGCGACCATGGTGACTTCGTAGGACTCGAAGATGTCGGCGGCCATGCCGGCACAATCGCCGACGTTGTCACCGACGTTGTCGGCGATGGTGGCGGCGTTGCGGGGGTCATCTTCGGGGATGTCTTTTTCGATTTTGCCGACGAGATCGGCGCCGACGTCGGCGGCCTTGGTGTAGATGCCGCCGCCGACACGCATGAAGAGGGCGAGGAGAGTGCCGCCGAAGCCGAAGCCGAGGAGGGCCTCGGGGGCGCGTTCACCGAAGTACATGAAGATGAGGGTGCCGCCGAGGAGGCCCAGGCCGTCGGTGAGCATGCCGGTGACGGTGCCGGAGCGGTAGCCGAGCTGAAGGGCGCCGCCGAAGCCGCGGGGTGCGGCGGCGGCGACGGCGAGGTTGCCGCGGGTGGCCATGGCCATGCCGACGGTGCCGACCATGAGGGAGAAGATGGAGCCCATGAGGAAGGCGACGCCGCGACCGAAGGCGATGTGGTAGAGGGCGGTCTTGTCCTCCGGGACGCCGGTGGTGGGCGTGTTGCTGGCATAGGGGAATGCCGCGGCGATAAGGACGATGGTGATGACGACGATCAGGGGCATGAGGGTGTTGCGCTGGCGGCGGAGGTAGGCCTGGGCGCCATCGCGGATGGCGAGGGCGACCTCCTGCATTTTGGGGGTGCCTTTGTCGGCGCGGTTGATCTGGCTGACGAGGAACATGGCGTAGAGCAGGCCGAGGATGGAGATGGCGAGGACCACGAAGAGAGAGACTTTTTCGGTACCTGTGAAGTTGGGATCAGACAGGAAGCCAAAGGGGTGGAAGGTGGAAAGATCGATGACGGCGGGGCGGGCGTTCTCGGGGGGGCGGAGCTGGCCGGCGGCGTCGACGATGCGCGGCGGCAGATTGCCTGCGGGGGCGGCGAAGGCGCTGGTGATCCAGGGTGCGCAGACGAAGGCCACGAGGAAGGCGAGGCACAAGCATACGAGGCGGGGCTGGCCAAGGGTCAGGCGGGTCCAGAGGGAATCCGAGGATTGACGGATGGTCATGCGCTCCTCCGAAGGCGCAGCGGCTGCGCTGCTGGACAACACGTTGTAACGACGGTGAACGAGGCGGACATGAGGGTGATCCCGGATGCGGACATCAGGGCTGCCACGTGTGCGGGTAACATGGCCGGGGCGCGGGGAGAAGTCAACACCCATTCCGGCGGGGCGTGGAAAGGCGGGGCTGGGCCTCTGCCATAACTATTTATACAAAGAGACGGCTGGGGAAGGTGCCGGGGCGCTGGGTTTGCATAGGAGTGAAGGGTGCGTTCTCAGAGCGTCGTCCGCACGGCGCGGGGCGCGTTTTTGGTGGATGACTTGAGGAGATAGTGATGAAACGGCAAACACTGGCGTGCCTGCTCGGCATGGCGATCGCGACGACTGGTTCAGGGCTGCTGGCGCAGAATATGACGGGCGGAGCAGGGGATTCGGCGAACAACAGCGCGAACAATGCGAGCAATGGCGGAAGCAACGGTTCGAGCATGACGACGGGAGCGGCCAACAACAGCGCGCCCGCGGCGCCGGTGCAGCGCGGGGTAACCGCGCCGCAGGAAGTGAATGACAATGGGCTGCGGATTAGCATGGGAGGGACGACGGCGGTGGCGGGGCAGACGCAGCTGGAGGGGCAGCTGGTGGATGTGGATTCCGTGGCCCGGGGCAATGTGCCGATGATGGCGGGCAGCGCGGATGGGGCGGGCTCTGCGGGGGCTGCCGGATTGCAGGCGAACACGATCGACAAGAACACGGGAACGGGGGCGATCAATGGGAAGGGCAACGGGATGACGGGGTCGACGGGGACGCTGGTGCCGACGCGGCAGAGCAACACGACGGGGAATGCGGCGGGGACATCCATCGGCGTGGCCTCGAGCGGTTCGTCGAGCTCGTTTGGGACGTACAACCACCCCGGGGCGACGGCGGGCGTGGGGACGTCGGGGCTGCAGACGGGGATCGATGGGTCGGGGACATCGGCGACCGGCGCGGTGGCGGTGCGGAACGGAATGACGCCCGCGGATTCGACGACGGGCACGGGGACTGCGAGTGTGGCGGCGGGCGGGACGGGGGCGCCGGCGGGATCGTCCGGACTGGTGGGGACCAGCGGCGCCAGCAGCGGTCAGGCGAATAGCGGGCAGGCGGGCAGTGCGCAGGCGAACGGAGCGTCGGGGAATGATGCGACGATGCGGCAGCACCTGACCAACGGCGTGCCGGCGGCGATCATCGCGAATGGGCAGACGTACATCCTGGCGTGCGATCCGCGGCAACTGGCGGCGTATGCGGGGCAAGATGTGCGGGTGAGCGGCCAGGTGACGGCCTCGCACACGGTGCTGCCGACGAGCTTTGAGGTGAAGAATGCGGGCGGGTCGTATCAGTCGGTGACGCTGACGCGTCCGGACCAGACGCCCGGCAACAGCGGCGGCGGCCGGACGGCGACGGAACGGTAATGCCGCAAAGGGGGCGGAGGTGAAACGAGGCCGGGGCGCCTGCAGCGATGCGGGTGCCCCGGTGTTTTTTTTGCCGGAAGGTGTCGAGAAGGGGGATCAGCCGAAGCGGCCGGTGACGTAGTCTTCGGTTTGTTTGTGGGTAGGGTTGGAGAAGATTTTGTCGGTGGGGGCGACTTCGATGAGTTTGCCGAGATAGAAGAAGGCGGTGGTGTCGGCGACGCGGGCGGCCTGGTGCATGTTGTGGGTGACGATAATGATGGTGACCTGCTTGCGGAGGGACTCCATGAGCTGTTCGATCTTGTTGGTGGCGATGGGATCGAGGGCGGAGCAGGGTTCGTCCATGAGGAGGACTTCGGGTTCGGCGACGATGGCGCGGGCGATGCAGAGGCGCTGCTGCTGACCGCCGGAGAGGGCGAGGGCGGAGGCGTGGAGGCGGTCTTTGACTTCCTCCCAGAGGCCGGCGGCGATGAGCGATTTTTCGACAGCGGCCTGGAGGGTGGAGCGTTTGCGGATGCCATCGAGGCGGAGGGAATAGATGACGTTCTCGAAGATGGACTTGGGGAAGGGATTGGGTTTCTGAAAGACCATGCCGATGCGTTTGCGGAGGGAGATGACGTCGAGACGGGGGGCGTAAATTTCCCGGCCGTGGATGCGGATGGAGCCGTCGATGCGGCAGTTGTCGACGAGATCGTTCATGCGGTTGATGCAGCGGAGGAGGGTGGATTTGCCGCAGCCGGAGGGTCCGATGAAGGCGGTGACTTCCTTTTCGGGGACACCGAGGTGGATGCCATGGAGGGCGTGGTGGGACCCGTAATGGAGGTGGAGGTTGCGGATTTCGACAGCGGGGCGTGCGGGGGGATAGGGGGCGGCAGCGTGGGAGGGGCCGGGCCGCTGCCAGGTGTTGTCGGTGGCGTTGCGGCGGGTGTCCTCAGCGGCGGGCAGGTCGAGGAGGGTCATGGCGGCTCCGTGTAGCGGGGTACGAGGGGCTGGGACGGGAGCGCCCAGCTTTCCTCTCTTACTTAATACGCGCAGGCATCAAGGGACAAGGAGGGAGGCGGAGGAAGGTGGACATTTAGCGCGGCGTTAACAGGGCTGGGGGGCCGCTGCGGGGGGCGGTGGCGGGGTGTTTTTACCGTCCGCCGGGTTATCGGACGGGGATTAAGGCCGATAACTAAGTCATTTTCCGACAGGTGCTTGTGAAACTTTCGTCTTGCCCGGCATCGGGAGGCACTGCATAATCCGGTAGGTCGTTTGGAGCTTTTCGTGGATCAGCAGCATCACAACTCGCCGCGCGAACCGGGATCGACCCCGCCTTCGTCGAACAGCACGTCCAACCATGCCCCCGGGGGCATTTTTGGGGAG
>JBEHXY010000244.1:0-6276 GCA_048498455.1 Planctomycetota bacterium
TTGGATGATGAAGGCTCGCGGGCTTCGGGCGGTGTCGCTGGAGGTGGGCGGGCTGTTTTACGGCGACGGGCGGGCCGGGATGCTCGCCTGCGCGGAGGGTAGAAGGATGGTTGCTGGTTTTGCCGACGGTCCGCTGGATGGCTACCTGCAGGTCGTGCATGCAGTGGAGTTGCGGGGCACGTTTCTCGATCGCCTGCGGATGCTCGGCGATGTGACCGAGGAAGCGGAGGGCATCTGGCGGACGAGTTGCCCGGCGAATCCCAAGCATGGGCGCAAGCTGATCGTGACGCGCGAAGTGGGCAGCGGGCGGTTGCGGGTGTGTTGTCACGGCGGGTGCGATTTGCCGCTGCTGTTTCGGGCGTTGCAGGTGGAGATCAAAAACCCGACTTCCTATTTCGAGGCGGTGGATCAGAAGCCGACGGTGCAGCGGGGGACGAGCCCGGAAGGGGTGGCGGGGTTTTGCGAGCTGGCGGCGACACTGGATCGGAAGGAGCCCGCGGAAGAAAAGCCGCCCGCAGCGGGGCCAGATGCGGCTGGTGCGGATGCGGCGGCAGTGCCTCCGCGGCCGAAGCATCCCAGCGGGTTTGTGCTGGTGAGTGCGGCGGCGTTGGCGGAGGAGCCGGAGGAGAAGATCGCGTATGTGTGGGAGGGGGTGTTGCCGGTGGGGGGGCTGGCGATCCTGGGGGCGAAGCCGAAGGTGGGCAAGAGCACGCTGGTGCGGACGCTGATCGGGCACATGGTTCGGGGCGAGCCGTTCCTGGGGCGGGCGACGGTTCCCGGCGGCGGGCGGGTGTTGTACCTGGCGCTGGAGGACAAGCGGGCGGAGCTGCGGCGGGCGCTGACGCTGGCGGGGGTGATCGACGAGCGCGTGCTGCTGCACGTGGGACGGGCGCCGGAGGATGCCTTGTTCAACCTGCGGCAGGCGATCGCGGCGTCGAAGGTGGACCTGGTGGTGGTGGACACGCTGGCGAAGCTGGTGCGGATGGAGGATTTGAACAACTATGCGGAGGTGAACCGCAAGATGGAGGACCTGATGGACATCGCCCGCACCACGAGCTGTTCGATTTTGTGCCTGCACCATCTGAACAAGGCGGCGGGCGGCGATCTTTCCAACGGCGGCGACGGCCTGCTGGGATCGACGGCGCTGTTCGGAGCGGTGGACGCCTTCCTGGAAATGCACAACCGCAACGGCAGCGGGCGGACGCTCAAGAGCACGCAGCGCTATGGCACCGATCTGCCCGAGACGGTGTTGCACCTGGACACGCAGACGGGGCTGCTCTATTGCGGCGGGCGGCCGACGGAACCGGCGGACGTGCGGAACGAGGCGCTGCTGGCGGTGATCCGGGAGCACGGGGGCGAGCGCGGGATCGTGGCCGACGAACTGGCCGCGCGGGTGACGATGCAGCGGGCGCGGCTGCTGGCGGCGCTGCGGGAGCTGGCCGAGGGGGGACGGGTGCTGCGGACGGGCCACGGCAATCCGCTCTCGCCTTACCGGTATCGGCTTCCGCCGGTGGAGGGCGGGATGTCGAGGACGGGGCCGATCGAACCGGTGGCTCCGGCGGCGGACGGGGTGGCGATCGCGGGAGCGGATTTCGCACTCACGGGGGAGTGAACCTGTGCCGGGGAGGAAGGTTTACGAAGAGGGGAGGCGATGGCCCGAGTTCCCAAGTTCCGCGGTATAGGCCGGGAACTTGGGAACTCGGTGGGGGGGCAGAGCGGAGGCGCGGGCGAAGGGATCGGGCCATTTGAAGGATGGGGAAACGTTCGTTACAATACCCCTCCTCACCCAAGAGCCCGGGTGGCGAAATTGGCAGACGCGCTAGCTTGAGGTGCTAGTGCCGCAAGGCTTGCAGGTTCGAGTCCTGTCCCGGGCAATCTTCCCTTCCTGTATGCATTTGTTTTCTTTCTGCCAAACCCTCCAGCTTTCCACCTCCTGTTTGTTTTGAAGCCGCCCGGCGACGGGTGCGGTTTTTATCGGCCCGGACCGCGCGCCTCGGTGGGGGGGCGGTTAAGCCGGTTGCGGTCTCATTCGATAATCCTTCCATGCCTTCCGACAGGGTTCATTGCCGCCGGGGCCGCGTGGCGCGCGGGTTGACGTTCGTGGAACTGGTGATTGCGCTGGCGATCACCGCGTTCGTGGCGTCGATTCTTGCGGTGCTGATCAACGCCACGGCGGTGGGGACGAATGCCAGCCAGGATGGCCGGCGGGGGCTGGTGCGGACGCAGGCGATCAAGGCCCAGGTGGGCGATGCGCTGGCGAATGCCCGCTGCATCCTGGGGGTCAGCGCCACCGCCATCGTTTATTGGACCGGCGACATTCCCAATGCGGCCACGCCGGCCAACGGGGCGGTGAACCTCAGCGAGATGCGGCTGCTGGAATTCGACAGTGCCACCGGCCGGCTGAACCTGTATGTGTGCCAGTGGCCGGCGGGCTTTTCGAGCCCCAGCATCGTGGGCGCCGACCAGACCTATGCGTCCTCAAGCAACTGGATCACGGCGGCACAAACCGCCAAGGGCAGCGGCTATTTCGTCGCGAACCTGCTGGCCTCCAACGTCAGCGGGTTCACGGCGAGCCTGGATGCGGCCACCCCGATGCAGGCCCGGATGGCCCACGTGCGGATCGACATTGCCGACGGCATGTCGTCGCGCTCGGTGATTGTCGCCGCGTCGCTGCAGACGCCGGCGACGCCGTTGTAAGCGGGCGTGCCCCGCGCGGCCCGCCTGCTGCTTTGGAAGGAGCATGTCATGGGTGCAACGAATTCCCTTCGCCGCCACGCGGTCCGCCGCCGGGGCGTGGCGCTGTTGCTGGTGATGGTGGGGCTGGTGGTCTGCACGCTGCTGGTGGCGGGGTTCCTCTCGACGCAGGGCACCAGCATCGGCATCGCGCGCAACGAGCGCGACGCGCAGCGCGGCCGCAACTGCGCCCAGAGCGGCATCGACCTGTGCTACTGGCTGATCCAGAACCGCCCCGACTGGCGAACCAAGATGGCGCCCGGCGTGTGGCTCAGCAACGCGGCGGTGGGCGACGGCACCGTCACGGTCTCCGCCGCCGACGGCGACGGCACCGGCGATTTCTCGGACGATGTCACCGCCCCGGTGATCCTGACCGCCGTCGGCAGCAGCAACGGCCGCAACTTCTCGCTGACCTGCCGCGTCACGCCCACCGGCGGGGGCACGGTGTTCCGCGGGGGCTCGTTCGCGCTGGGGCAGTTGATCATGCACAACGCCGCGGTCGTGGATTCCTACGATTCATCCGTCGGCAATTACAACGCCCTGCTGCCCGGCAGCAACGCGCTCTTCGGCAGCAACTACAACGGCCCGGGCGCCCTGACCCTCGACGGCACCGCGGTCTTCCGCGGCTCGTTCATCGGCGGCCCGCTCGCCACTCTCACCAACCTGGTGAACTCCATCCTCGGCGTGCTTTCGCCCACCAACGTGAGCACCGCGTCGCAGCCCTACATTCCCGGGCGCATCCTCGCCCCCAACACCGCCGGCCTCACCGTCTATGCCGTTCCCAACCTCTCGGGCACCTCCAGCACCAACATCCCGGTGCCTCCGGGGCAGTATCCCTCGATCACCGTCAACGGCGCCAACGCGGTGTTGAGCTCCGGCACCTACCGCGTCACCGGGGCGCTGAGCAACGTCGGCACGATCACGGTTCCCACCGGCAACAACGTGATCTTTGAAGTCGACGGCATCGCCAGCAGCACCGGGAAAATCCAGGTGCAGGGCACCGGCACGCTGCAGTTTTACATCGCCGGCGCCACCACGCTCTCGGGCAGCCTCACCTCCACCTCCGGCCCCGCCGCCCTGAAAGTGCTGGGCATGAACACCGCCACCAACCTGACGATCAAGGGCACGACCACGTCGATGACCGGCGTGATCTTCGCCCCGCAGGCGTCGATCTACCTGACCGACAGCGCCAAGCTGTTCGGGGCGATGATCGCCAAGGATGTCACCGCCGACAAAAGCGCCGCCTTCCACTATGACGAGAACACCAAGAACATCCGCCTGGACAACATCACCGGCGGCAGCGCTCCCACGGGCGTGGCGGATTACGTGATCAACCGCGTCGGGGCGTCGTAAACGGTTTCTGGCGATGGAGCGGGAAAGGCCCCGCTCTCACCACAAGCCCCGCAGCGTGGCCCCGGGATAATAGAACCCCAGAATCTGCCCGTGCGTCCGCCCCTGCAGCGCCAGCGCCTGCGCGCCCCACTGCGACATCCCGATCCCATGCCCATAGCCATGCCCCTTGGCCAGCACGATCGCGTTGCCGGCATCCTGGATCTCAAAGAAACTCGATGGCGGCTTGGGCGCCTGTCCCGCAGGATCGGTCAACAGCGCGATGCGAAACTCCTCCGCGCGGATCGGCGCGGTCCGCCCGGCGCTGTCGGTCAGCGTGAGTTCCGTCGGCCGCCCCGTGACCGCGTTGCGCTTGCCGATGGAAACGCTGCGAATCTCCCCGAGCTTGAGCAGGTGTGCGAAGGCGTTGCGTTCGCCCCAGCTGCGCATGCAGCGGGTGATGTCCGCCTTGCTCACGGTCATGGCCGGCCATTCGAATTTCGGGCAGTTGTTGTCGATCGGGCCGAGCACGCGCCCCGAGAGCGGCGGGATCGAGCCATCGCCCCAGGCCTCGAAGGGATCCTGCGACGCCCCGCCCGAGCAGGCCGAGTAACGCGCACAGAAAATCCCCGCCTGCCCGTTGCGTTCCAGCACCAGCACCTGGCCGCGGGTGGCGGCGACGGCATCGCGGGCCTTGGCGGTTTCACCGGCGATCCCGCCATACATCTGCGAGCCCTCATCGTCGGAGACATCCCACTGCTTGTTGGGCGAGGTCATGGCCTGGGTCAGCAGCGAGTAGAGGGCGAAGGTGCGCGCCGCGATCGCCTGCGACCGGTAGGCCGCGGGCTCCCACGAGCCGTACATTTCCTTCGCCAGCACCCCCTGCAGGTAGCCCTCGACGGGCACGGTGTTCACCGCGACGTACTTCGCCGCCCCGCCGCCGGCCGGCATCACCTTCACGATGTCCACGCGCCCCCGATAGGCCCCCTTGCGGATCACCGGCGGCGTCGGCGATTCCTCGGTCAGCTTGATGCGGATCGTCGGCTCGGCCATCTGCTGCACCGCGACCAGCGTCGGCGTCAGCGGTCCGAGCACCCGCGGCTTTTCCAGGCGAATCGGCGTCGTGGGGGGTTCGACCGGTGCCCGCGCGGGCGGGGCCACCGGCGATGCGCTGGTGGCCGGGGCGTGAATCAGCGGTGTTTCTTCCATGCCCGAATCCTGGCATCCCGCCAGCAGGGCGCTCCCGACCGCCGCCACCACCGCCATCATGCTGAATCGTTTCATCATCGCTCCCGAGAATAGGGGTCGCCCGCCGGGGATGCAACCGCCGAGTTCCCAAGTTCCCGCCCTACCCCCGGGAATTTGGGAACTCGGCAGCGAACGAAGTAGGTAATTGGTAATTGGCTGTCGCCGGAGAACGGTGCCCCCATCCCCCGCGCCAGCGAATTACCAATTACCAATTACCAATTACTCGTCCTCCATCGATGCCTACACTATCGAACCACCACCCCTTCTCTCAGGAGAATCCGTCATGGATCTGCAGCTCAACGGACAAACCGCCATCGTCACGGGCTCGACCGCCGGCATCGGCCTCGCCATCGCTGCCGCCCTCGCCCGGGAAGGCGCCCGGGTCGTGATCAACGGCCGCACGCAGGAGCGCGTCGATGGGGCCGCCAAATCCCTCTCCGCCGCTGTCCCCAACGCCCAGCTGATTCCCTTCGCCGGCGACCTCTCCGCCGCCGCCGGCGCGGAGGCCCTCATTCGCAAGGTGCCCGCCGCCGACATCCTCATCAACAACCTCGGCATCTTCGAGCCCAAGCCCTTCGAGCAAATCCCCGATGCCGACTGGATGCGCTTTTTCGAGACCAACGTCCTCTCCGGCGTGCGCCTCGCCCGCCACTATTTCCCGCTGATGCTCAAGGCCAACCGCGGCCGCATTCTCTTCATCTCCAGCGAATCGGCCCTGCAGATTCCCGCCGAAATGATCCACTACGGCATGACCAAGACGGCGCAGCTCGCCGTCGCGCGCGGCCTCGCCGAACTCACCAGCGGCACCCATGTGACCGTCAATTCCGTGCTGCCCGGCCCCACGAAATCCGAAGGCGTGGGCACCTTCGTCTCGCAGATGGCCACCGCCCAGAAGAAATCCGCCGAGCAGGTGGAGAAGGAGTTCTTCGCCCACGTCCGCCCCAGCTCGCTGCTGCAGCGCTTCGA
>JBEHXY010000245.1:0-6254 GCA_048498455.1 Planctomycetota bacterium
GGTGAAAAGGGGGGTGGGGCTTGTTTTTGCTCGAATTTTTGCGATTTATGCGCGGGTAAGTGGGGTTATGCGCGGGTAAGTTTGCGTTTTGGGGCGCGGGCGGGGCGCGGGAGGGGGGTGTTGGTTAAATGAGGCCGGCGCTTTTTCGCAGGAGCCATTCGATGGTGGCGAGGGTGACGACCAGGAGCAGGGCGATGGGTTTGTACCAGAGTTCTTCGGGTATCGAATCAAGGAGGGGGATGGAGCGGTCGGGGACCTGTTTGGCGAGTTCGGCGGAGCGGTAGAGGGGGATGACGGCGCCGGTGGTCTTGGTGGCGAGGGTGGTGAGGGATTCGGTGTCGGCGGCGATTTTTTCAAACTCGCGCTGGGGGGGCTCGACGGAGACTTCGAAGGGGGGGACGTCGACGGGGAGGATGCCGGGCTGGATAGTGAGGAGGATGTCGCCGACCTGGGAGGCGGTGGTCATGCCTTCGAGGGCGTCGTTGTCGTCGCTGCCGGCGTTGGTGTGCTGGAGGGTGAGGGTGTCGATGGGGCGGCCTTCCTTGTCGGTGATGAGCACGGGGACCTGGGCGGGGACCTGTCCGGCGAGGGTGGGGTCTTTGACGGTGAGGGAGACCTTGAGGGGGCGGCCGACTTCGACCTTGGCGGCATCGGCGGCGAGGTCGAGGCGTTTGTTGGCGCCGAGGGCTTTGTTCTTGTAGAGGAGGCGGCACATCTGGAGCCAGTAGGACTGGAAGAGGGGCTCGCCGTTGTAGCGGCGCCAGCGCCAGGTGTCGGCGACGGCGGAGAAGAGGGTGCGGCCATCGCCGAAGCGGCCGGTGACGATGAGGGGGGCGGGGGAGCCGCCCTGGGAGCGGGAGGGGTGGACGGCGAGGACTTCGGCGGAACCCTTGAGTCCCTGGACGGGTTTGAACCAGTACATCTCGGGCATGTCGGCCATCTGCTTGATGTTTTCGTCGGTGCTGGTGAAGAAGCGGAAGAGGTTGGAATCGCGTCCGGCGGCGGTGAGGACCATGTTGAAGGGGGCGTTTTCGGCGGGGGCCATGACGCGGGCGCGGGGGTCGAGCTCGTCGGGGACGATGGGGAGGAGCACGTCCATGGGGGTGCCCTTGTAGGCTTCGGGGTTCCAGCCGTTGCCGGCGATGAAGCCGATGCCTCCGCCGGTTTTGCGGACGAAGTCGACGATGAGGTGCTGCTGGGAGGGGGAGAAGTAGGTGGGTTCGACGTCGCCGATGAGGAGGACGTCGTACTTGTTGAGTTCTTCGGGGGATTCGGGGAAGCGGACGAGGGGGCCGGGGAAGGTTTCGCGGCCATCCTTGTCGACGACGCGGGGGTCGGCATCCTGTGCGAAGTCTTCGTCGGCGGAGAGGAGGAGGGTGGAGAGGTTGATGGTTTTTTCGCGGATCAATTCGTTTTTGAGGTAGCGGAATTCCCAGCGGGGGTAGCCTTCGACGTAGAGGACGTTGATCTGTGCGTCGAGGACGTTGGTGTAGCCGGTGATTTCGTTGTCCTTGAGGGAGAGTTCCTCACCGGAGGCGCCGGCGCCGAGTTCGACACGGGCGACGAGGTCGAATTTTTCGGAGCGGTCGCTGTTTTTCTTTTCGGGCTTGAAGATCAGTTCGACGTCCATCTCTTTTTTGTCGGGGTCGAGGGTGACGTCCTTGGTGTCGAGGACGGTTTCGCCGAGGGACTGGCCGACGCCCTGGCGGCGGGAGAGGACGACGCGTGCGGGGGTGGGCTTGTCGATGCCGGCGCCGGAGAGGTGGACTTTGACGGAGACGGGGTCGCGGACGAAGGTATTTTCGGGGATCTGGGGGCTGGAGAGCTTGAGGTTGAGGGGTTCCTGGGGGTCGCCGAGGGGCAGTGCGAAGAGCTTGGCGGAGGCCTGCTGGGCGGCGGAGGTGGCGAGGTCGAGGCGGGAGCCGGGCTCGGTGGTCTGGCCGTCGGTGAAGAGCAGGAGGGCGGAGATGCGTTGTCCCTGGACGGACTGGATGATTTCCTGGGTGACGGAGGGGAGGTCGGTGGCTTCTCCGGCGGGGGGGTCCTTGGCGAGGGCGGCCATGAGGGGTGCGAGGTCTTCGGGTTTGCGGGCGGTGCCCAGGAGCTGGGCGTGTCCGGAGCCGGTGAAGATGGCGACGTCCTGGGTGTCGGTGAGGTCTTTGAGCCACTGGGCATGGGCGAGGGTGTGGAGGGCGAGCTGGTAGCGGTCGGGGCGGAGGGAGACGTTGCCGGCGGGGCGGGTCTGGGCGGGGAGGTCGCGGGCGACGGTGGCGAGGAGGGCGCGCATCTGGGGATCGCGGTAGGGATCTTCGAGGGTCATGGAGGCGGAGTTGTCGACCCAGACGGCGACGACGGAGCGGGTGCGTTCTTCGCGGTCGAGGACGAGCATGGGGCGGCAGAAGAGGAGGAAGACGGCGATGAGGAGCAGGGCGCGGACGATGCCGAGGGCGATGCGTTTGCGCGGGGAGGCGGATTGTTTGCGGTAGGAGAGGTAGCCGAGAACGGCGAGGAGCAGGACGATGGGGAAAATCCAGGCGGCCCAGCTCACGCCGAAGGTGAAGCGGGTGTTGGGGGTGATCGAAACCCGTTCGAGGGAGAAGAGCCAGCGGAGGAGGTTGTTGAGCATAGGGTCCGAGTCGAAAGACAGAGGAACAGGGATCAGCGGTAGACGGAGAAGAGGCGGGCGAGAAGGGTTTCCAACAGGAAGAAGCAGAGGGCGGTGAGGAGGAGGTTGCGGGCGAGGTCGGCGCCCTGGGGGGCCTTGTCGCCGTTGGTGGACTGCTGGGGGGAGAGGTTGCGGGGGGCGGGATCGATGAGGGAAGCATCGATGCCCAAGGCGGTGGCGAGGGCGGAGGGGTTGACGTGACGGATGTCGGCTTCCTCGGCGGCATCGGGATTGACGACGACGACGGGGCGGCCATCGGTGGCGCTGGCGGGGGCGTAGCGGCCGGCCATGGTGAGGGGTCCGGAGACGATGCGGGGGCGGCCGTCCTGGATTTCGGTGGTGACGCTGATGGAGGTGTTGCGCGGGCCATTCCAGGCACCGGCGGCGGCGAGGTCCTGGGGGAGGTGGATGGAATCGCCGACGCGGAGGGTGAGGGTGTCGGCATCGCCGGGGATGGCGTAGTACATGAGTTCGTGGATGAAGGGGACGTAGGAGGGGGCGGCGCCGAAGGAGTTCCAGGCGGTGTCGGCGGTGGAGGCGAAGAGGACGACGCGGCCTTTGCCGACCTGGCGGGAGACGACGGCGGGATCTCCGGGGGTGCCGTCGGCTTTGGCGTAGCGGAGGATGACTTCGGAGGAGCCATCGGCGGGGGGGGTGAGCTTGAGGTACTGGGTGGTCTGGACGGAGGAGAAGCCGACATCGAGGCCGGACTTGGCGGCCTCGCCGAATTTTTCGAGGACGGGGTGGGTGTAGCCTTCGGGGGCGAAGGGGGTGCCGGTCTGGATATCGGCGGCGGTCTGGGTTTTGACGGACTGGCCGATGGCGGCGGGGAGGAGGGGATCGACGCCGGGGGCACTGGGGACGCCGGGGGCGCCGAGGAGTGCGTTCATGTCCTGGGCGTTGGTGTGGCCGCCGGGGAAGATCATGAGGAGGCCGCCCTCCTGGACATATTTGCGGAGGGCATCGCGGACGGCGGGGGCGCGGGGGGTGGTGGTGTCGGAGAGGACGACGGCGGCGAAGGGGGGCAGGGCGGTGGTGGGGAGTTCGAGTTCGGTGATGACGCGGGGGGCGAAGCCGCCACCGACGGCGGCGGGGGTGGCGCCGGGCTTGTCGCCGGCGGAGAGGGCGAAGGCGACCTGGAGGTAGGTGGTGGAGCCGAGGGTGTGGTTGTCGCCGGGGGAGCCATCGACGAGGAGGATGGGGATTTCGCGGCGGACGTTGACGAGGAGGGTGCGGCCGTCGTCGACGGGGAGGCCATCGGCGGGGAGACGGGCTTCGATGGTGTGGCGTCCGGCGGTGGCGAGGGGGACGGCGATGGTGAGGGTGCGGGGGCTGCCGGGATCGATGCGGGTGAGTTTTTCGGTGTGTGCGGGGACGCCGTCGACGAGGATGCTCAAGGGGACATCGACGGCGGGGCGATCGGTGGCGTTGAGGACGGTGATGCGGAACTCGGCGCGGGTGCCGGCGACGACGAGGGGATGGATGGGGCGGAGATCGGTGACGGCCATGTTGGGCTGGTCGGGTGCGCCGAAGTCAAAGAGGCGGGTGTCGGTGGCGAGTGCCTTGGCGGCGGCGAGGGATTTTTTGAGGCGTTCGGCGACGGCGCCGGCGGCGGGATCGGCGTTGGCCTTGGAGGGATCGCGGAGGGCGCTGTTGGAGGCATCGGTGAGGATGAGGAGCTGGCGGGTGCGGGAGGAGGGGCCGAGCTCTTTGAGGGCGTCGGCGGCCTGGTCGAGGGCGGCGGAGAGGTCGGTGGAGGCGTCGGAGGGGAGGGCGGCGGCGATGCGGGCGCGGGGGGTTTCCTTGTCGGGGGAGGGGCGGTTGTTGGAAGCGCCGTTGGCGGTGGTTCCGCCGCGGGAGGCGCGGATGATCATGACCTTGTCGGCGGGATCGAGGGTGGGGAGCCAGTCGAGGAGGGCGCGTTTGGATTTGTCGAAAGCGGAGCCGGCGGCGCCGGGCGGGGCGAAGGCCATGGAGTAGGAGTCGTCCCAGACGACGACGAAGGATTTCTGTCCGGAGGCGAAGTTGCCGAAGACGGTGCTTTGGGCGACGAGCTGGGCGATGCCGGCGGCGAGGAGGAGGAGGGCGAGGCAGCGGGTGGCGAGGAGGAGCCAGCGGCGGAACTTGAGTTTGCGGGCGTTGCGTCGCTGGGCGGCGAGGAGGAAGTCCATGGCGGCCCAGACGATGGTTTTGAATTTGCGCTTGTTGAGGAGGTGGATGATGATGGGGATGGAGACGCAGGCGGCGCCGGCGGCGAAGAGGAGGGGGGCGATGAAGAAGAAAGCGAGGGGCATTGACGAGTCCTGAGTTTCAAGTTTCGAGTTTCGAGTGTGGGGTTATTTCATTCGGGCGGCGCGGGTGGCGAGGAAGCCGGGGAGGGTGATGTCGAGGGGGAGGGAGGTGTCGACCTGGACGTAGTCGACGTGCATTTTGTGGCATTCGTTGCGGAGGATTTCGGTGTGGTTTTTGACTTCCTCGAGGTAGGCCTCGCGGAGGGCGCGGGGTTCGACGACGAGTTCGCCCATCTGTTCGAGGCCTTTGAAGAGGGTGGTGGTGTCGAAGGGGAAGTGGAGTTCGTCGTGGTCGAGGATCTGGAGGAGGATGAGGTCGTGGCGGCGGTAGCGGAGATGCTGGATGCCCTTGATGATGGCCCTGGGGTCGTCGAAGAGGTCGGAGATGAGGACGATGAGGGAGCGGTGGCGGAGCTGTTCGGCGATTTCGTCGAGGATGGCGCCGGTGCGGGTTTTCTGGTTTTTCGGGATGGTGGAGAGCTCGTCGATGATGACGCGCCACTGCTTGGGGTTGTTGGAGGGCTTGATGAAGTGGCGGACTTTCTGGTCGAAGACGGCGAGGCCGGCGGAGTCCTGCTGGTGGAGGGCGACGTAGGCGAGGGAGGCGGCGATGGAGGTGGCGTGGTCGAACTTGCGCCAGCCGCCGTTGGGCCGCCAGTTGCGGGTTTCGGAGCCGGCGTAGGTCATGGATTCGGAGGCATCGACGACGAGCATGACCTGGAGGTTGGTTTCCTCTTCGTATTGTTTGATGTAGTGGCGGTCGGTGCGGCCGAAGACTTTCCAGTCGATGTGGCGGATGTCGTCGCCGTGGACGTACTGGCGGTGCTGTGCGAACTCGATGGAGAAGCCCTTGTAGGGGGAGCGGTGCATGCCGGTGATGAAGCCTTCGACGATGTTTCGCGCGCGGATGTCGAGCGCGGCGATCTTGGCGAGGGTTTTGGGCTCGAGGTATTGGCGGTAGTCGATCTTGTCGGCGGCTTGAGTCACGGGGTTGTTCGTTCCTTATGCAGGCGTGGCAGGAGTAATTGGTAATTTGTAATTGGTAATTGCTGGCGCGGCTTCGAGCGTCCCAATTACCAATTACTATTTACCAATTACTTCGATGCGAAGACTTTGGGGAGTTGGGCGGCGGTTTTGGCGTCTTCGGTGTCTCGGGGGGTGTTTTCGATGAGCATGCGGACGACGTCGTCGGCGCGGATGCCTTCGGCTTCGGCGTTGAAGTTGGTGAGGACGCGGTGGCGGAGGGTGGGGTAGGCGACGGCGCGGATGTCGTCGGTGGAGACGTGGTAGCGGCCCTG
>JBEHXY010000246.1:0-6246 GCA_048498455.1 Planctomycetota bacterium
AATTCCCGGCACGCCAGCGGCCGCTCGCTGTGAATCAAACACGCGCCCTCCTCCAGGAAAGGACACGCCACCGCCGCCGCAAAGTACGCCCGATCCAACGTGCCTAATTCTTCCGCGCTCAACCCCTTCCGCCCGCGCAAACCCTCCAGCATCCCGCGCGCGCCCAACACCCGCACCGCCTCCTCAAACCGCGCCCCCACCCTCCCGGCGACCTCCGCAGGCAACCGCCCCAGCGTCTCCACCAGCGCCACCGCCTCCGACGCACTGATCGGCACCATCTGCCGGCAACACGCATCGCACCCCTTGCAGCAACTCACCACCTCCCCCCGCGCCGCCGCACCCTGCTCGGCCAATCCCACCACCGCATCTGTCAACTGCCGCAACACCGGCAACAGCACCCGCCGCGGCGCCCGCCCCACCGGCACCTCGACCGCCCCCTCGATCTCGCTCCCCTCCACCCTCAACTTCACCCCCACCACCACCGTCTCACCTGCCATCACCACACCTGCCATTGCAAACCCATCGAAGCGCCCCACTGTATACTACCGCCGCCTCCTTTCGCACCCGCTCCGTCACACCACTCGGAGAATCTCATGCGCGTCCCAACGGCACTGCTCGCTCTTCCGCTCCTCGCGGTCACCGCGCTGGCGCAAACCCAGCCCGCGGCCACCACGTCCCAGCCAGGCGCCCGCCGCGGCGCGCGGGGCCCGGCCCTGCCGTCCATCGGTGTCACCGCCGACCACCCCGACTGGAATTACACCCCCAACCAGCCCGTCAAATTCACCATCACCGCCAAGCCCACCACGCAGGTCACCGTCACCATCGGCCCCGAGATGATGCCGGCCACCCCGCAAACCGCGACCGTTCCTGAGTCCGGTTCCCTCACCCTCGACGGCGGCACGCTGGACCATCCCGGCTTCCTCCGCTGCATCGTCACCGCCCCGGGCTATTCGCGCAACCTCGCCACCGCCGCCTTCTCCCCCGAAAAAATCCAGCCGACCCAAACCGAGCCCAAAGACTTCGACGCTTTCTGGACCAAAGCCAAAGCCGAACTCGCCACGCTCCCGATCGATCCTCAACTCACCCCCCTGCCGCAATTCAACACCGCCAACGCCGACGCCTTCGAAGTCAGCCTGCAAAATATCGGCACACCGCCTGCCACGACCAGCCGCTTCTACGGCCTGCTCTACATCCCGCACGGCGACGGCCCCTTCCCCGCCATGATTTCCCCGCCCGGCGCCGGCCCCCGCGGACCGGATCGCGACATCTGGAACTGGACCGATCCGCCGCGCAACTTCATCGTCCTCTACACCAGCATCTTCGATGTCCCCGTCGCACCCCTCCCCGCTCTTCCCGACGCCCCCAGGGTCAGCGGCAACTACGCCAACGAAGGCCTCGACGATCCCGCCCACTACTTCTTCCGCCGCGTCCTCATGGGCCACGTCCGTGCCGATGACTACCTCGTCAGCCTGCCCAAATGGGACCACAAAAACCTCATCGCTTACGGCGGCAGCCAGGGCGGGTACCTCTCGATCACCACCACCGCTCTCGATCCGCGCATCACCGCCCTCTGCCCCTCTTATCCGGCGTACTGCGATGAAACCGGCTACCTGCACAACCGCCCCGCCGGCTGGCCCGCCATGAAGTTCGCCGACGCCACCGACCCGCTCCGCGACGCCAAGATCGCCACCACCGCCTACTTCGACACTGTCAACTTTGCGAGGCGCATCAAGGTGCCCGGCCACTACGCCTGGGGTTACAACGACGAAACCTGCCCCCCGGACACCACCTTCTCCGCGTACAACCAGATCACCGCGCCCAAGGAACTGACGATCATCAAAGAGATGGGCCACGGGCGTGTCCCGGCGATCACGGATGCCGAGCACGACTGGATCATGAAGCAGATTGGCAAGAAGTGACTTTGGTTCGCAGCAGCCGCGGTTTGGAGGACGGTGGGTTCTCCTGGTGCGAACAAGATGCAAACGTGTGCCGAGATTGCCCGGGATGGGAGTCGAACCCACACGGGGATTGCTCCCCAAAGGATTTTAAGTCCTCAGCGTCTGCCGTTCCGCCACCCGGGCTTCGGCGGGAGTATCATGCCCCCACGCCTGAGCCGCGTCCATCTCAGCCGTGACCGCGGCGGGATATGAGCGGTGCGCTTTTTTATCAGAATCTGGGCATTTTCAATACTTTACGGTTGAATTCTCAGAACCTGGGGCCATATTGGACCGGAACCTTTTCGATTTACGCCCCATCCCGGAGATTTACCCGATGGTGTATTCCCGTACCCGTTTCCAAGGGGCCCACGCCGTCCCCTTGCTCCTTCTGGCCGGCTTCCTGGCGGCCCCGGCTCTTTCCGCGAAAGCGGTGGTTGTCTATGACATTCCGGGCAGTGGCCAGAACACCACCGGCTTCCCGGCCAACCTGAATTCCTACGTCGGAAGCTACAACGGCGGCTCGGCCGTTCTGGTGGCACCGAATGTGGTTTTGACGACCCTGCATCTGGGTCCTGCCGCGGGTGGCACGTTTGTTTACCAGGGGCAGTCCTACACGGTTGCGTCGACGACGACGATCGGCAACACGCAAATGGCGGTCATGAAACTCTCGACCTCGACCAGTTCGTCGGGCATCGGCCTGTATACCGGCAATTCCGAGGTCAACAGCCAGGTCACCCTGGTCGGGTTCGGCGGGGCCAAGGGCAGCGCCTACACCGGCAATTCCTCCTCGCAAACGGGGTGGAACTGGAGCAGCCCCTCCGGCACCGCTTCCTGGGGGCAGAACACCGTCGACGGCATCTACACCGACGGGAACGGGGCGGCTTACCTCGGCGTCGCCTTTAAGCCGGTCGCCGGCAGCTCGATTTTCACCTCCGGCGATTCGGGCGGCGGGATGTTCATCAACGACAACGGCACGTGGAAACTCGCGGGCCTTTCCTGGGCGGTGGATGGTTATTACAGCGTGGGCAGCGGCGATCCGACGCGGCCCACGGACCAGGTGGCGTCGATCTACAACGTCGCGGGGTCGAACCTGTACACGGTGGACAGCAACAACCAGTTTGTCGCCGCGAGCGGGTTCCAGCATGGGTACGCCTCGGAAGTGTCGGCGTCGGCGTCGCAGATTCAGGCGGTAATCAATGCGGCGGCGGTTCCGGAACCGGCGAGCCTGGCGATGGTGGCGCTCGGGGGCGTGGCACTGCTTCGGCGTCGTTCCCGTCGGGACTGAAAGGCGGAGGGCGGGGCCTATCGAAATGAGGGCGATGCGGCTTGCGGAAGCGGGCCGCATCGCGTTTTTGCAGTGAAGTTTTCGGGTCCATTTGTCAACCTGCAAAGTGCTCGTTATACTGCTCTGCTCTCTTGGCCGCCCCCATCGTCTAGAGGCCTAGGACACGGGCTTTTCACGCCTGTAACTGGGGTTCGAATCCCCATGGGGGCATTTTGCGAGTTTCCAGATTTACGTGTCCAGTTTCGAGTCTGGACCCTCCTGGCCGCTCGCCGTCTGGAAAACTGCAACTCGAAACTGGAAACTCAGCATGGGCATCAAAGCGATCGATCTCCGCCGCGGCGTGGCCGTCGAGTGGAACAACAAACTGTACACGGTGCATGATTTCGCCAAGGTCTCGAAAGGGAACTGGCGTTCGTTCATGCAGGTGAAGCTGCGGGACACGGGCACCGGCTCGATCATCGAGCAGCGTTTCCGTGTGGACGACGAGTTGCAGCAGGCGTTCCTGGATCAGAAGCCGATGGAATATTTGTATTCCGAAGGCGCGAAGCATCACTTCATGAACCTTGAAGATTTCGACCAGATCGAGCTCTCGGGAGATGTGGTGGGCGAGGCGGTGCAGTATCTGAAGCCCAACACGCAGGTGCAGATCACGATGTACCAGGGCAAGCCGTTTTCGGTGGAACTGCCGAACACGGTGGAGCTGCAGATCGTGGATTGTCCGCCGAGCATCAAAGGGGCGACGGTGAGCAACGTGGGGAAGGATGCGAAGCTGGAGACGGGTCTGGTGATCAACGTGCCGGACTTCATAGAGCAGGGGACGGTGGTGAAGGTGGACACGCGGACCGGGGAGTATCTGGGTCGCGTGAACTGAGCTTTTTTCGCAGCGAGTGAGTGGGCGAGGCGTCTGGTTTTCGGACGCCTCGCTTTTTTTGCGCGGTGGGATTTACCACAGGCGCACAGAGACGCAGAGGGGGCACGTCCGGCGGTGGATCGCCGCGGGAGGCTGGGCGTGGCGCGGGGTCTGACCGGCTTGGGAGGGTTCGACGTGGCCTGCGGGTTTGGACGTGGGTTTGTGGATTTGCTCGGTCCGGGCGGGTGGGTTTATTGACAGGGGGGGTTGGGTGGGGATAGAGTGCGATGCTCTCGTGAGAGGTATCCGCCCCCATCGTCTAGTGGCCTAGGACACCGCCCTCTCACGGCGGCGACACGGGTTCGAATCCCGTTGGGGGTACATGCGGATGAAAGAAGCGGCTGAAAAGCCGCTTTTTTTATGCGCGTGAATTGGGGGCGGTGCGATGACGCGCCGGAAGTGAAGCGCACGCTTCAACATCGCTGGCAGTGTGCCGCGAACCTGGGTGGGTTTCGGTTCGGGTGAGTGGGCTTCACGTTTTCTTGAAGATGTCGCGGCGTGATCTTGCGATGGGTTTTTGAGCGGCAGGAAGTCGTAGCCGATTTGGATTGCACGGCGATGGCGAGTCGATTTGTTAATCATCTAGATATCGAGTTTCCGCGGTGCAGGGAGACTGAAATAGGAACACGGAGACAAGGCCGGTGGAACGCCGCGTCATGCATTACGGCGAGTAACGGGCGGGAGCAGAAGGTGGTAGAATGGCGATCCGTTGAAGCCCCTTGTGGCGGCAACCATGCGTGTCGGTTGGCGTTGGGTGATGCGGAGCAGGAGCCCTTCGGACGGCAGTCTGGAGGGTTTTTTGTTGTTGGAGGGCGTGTTGTGGCGGACGCGGCGGCGGATGTGCGGTGGATGGGGGAGGCGCTGGAGTTGGCGCGGCGGGCGGGGGAGCGGGGGGAGATTCCGGTGGGGGCAGTGGTGGTGGATTTTTCGCAGGCATCGGAAGGGGTGGCGATCGGGCGGGGGTTTAATCTGCGCGAGCAGGAGCGGGATCCGTCGGCGCATGCGGAAATCGTGGCGATGCGCGAAGCGGGGCGGGCGCTGAATTCGTGGCGGCTGCTGGGCTGCACGTTGTATGTGACCTTGGAGCCTTGTCCGATGTGCGCGGGGGCGATGGTGAACGCGCGGGTGCCGCGAGTGGTGTACGGCTGCGGGGATCCCAAGGCGGGCGCGGTGGACACGCTGTACCAGTTGTGTACCGATGGGCGTTTGAATCATCGGCTGGAAGTGGTGCGGGGGCTGCGCGGGGAGGAAGCGGCGGCACTTCTGCGAAGTTTTTTCGCGACGCGGCGGGGCAAAGCTTCGGGAGTCCCCCCCACCGGGGAGGCATTCGCGGAGCCGGCAGATTGATCAAAAACGAAACGGGCGTTATGATGTTGGACCATCCACTGGGGGATGGTGTAATGGTAGCACTGCAGACTCTGACTCTGCCTGTCTAGGTTCGAATCCTAGTCCCCCAGCTCCGAGGCCCGGTTTTTGAGACCGGGCTTTTTTTGTTTTTGCATCGTGAGAGAAGCGGGGCGGCGACTTGGAAGCTGTTTCAAAACCACAGAGGCCCCGGAGAGCACAGAGAGATGCGGTGATCAGGGCGATGGAAACGCTGTGATCTGGGGGGCTGCAGGGATGTTCGCGCGTGGCAACAGCTTCTTAGCGTTCGTCGCAGAGGAAGCGGGGGCCGGGGATGACGAGGTCGGCGGTGTAGCTTTGGATTTGGTGGTAGAGGTCCGGATGGAGGGACTGGAGCTCGGGTTCGGTGAGGTTGGCGGCGAGGGGTTGTCCGTGGTCGCCGGTGACGGTGTAGAGGGGGCCGTCGGGGCTGTGGCGGACGGTGATGGATTGGTGGCGGCCGACGACGGAGAGGAGCATGGGGCCGGGTGTGTGGGGCTCGGGGACAGGGGTGGTGGCGAGGGGCGGCGAAGCACAGGTGGCGAGGCAGGCGGCGACAGTCAGGAATGCGGGGAGGGAGGATCTCATACGCATCTCCTTTGAAGAGGAGCCTTCAGGAGAGATGGTAGCATCGGCGCGCGTGAATGTGAAAAAGCAAATGGGCGGGTGCGAGCGAGCGGTCAGGGGGCGGGCGGTTGGGGGGGGAGGTCGGGCAGGGTGGTCGGGAGGGT
>JBEHXY010000247.1:0-6245 GCA_048498455.1 Planctomycetota bacterium
TTGCGCGGGTTGAGCACCCAGCGGCCGCGGGCGTAATTCTGGTCGGTGGCCAGCAGCAGGGCGAGCTCGCTGTCGAAGCAGGCCTCGCTTTCGGCGGGGGCCAGCATGCCGATCTGCATTTCCAATTCCTGGGCCGCGCCGATGAGGCCGTGGGTGCGGGTGCGCAGGTCGAGCATGCCGGACTTGGCGGCGGGCAGCTCCTTGCCTTTGAGGTCCTGGTATTGGCGCTCGTAGTCGCGGAGCTGCTCGGTGAGGCGGGCCATTTCGCGGCGGCCGGTGTCGGAGTCGGCGGCGTCGGAGCGCACATGAAAGAGCGAGAGAAGGCCGGTGAGGCCGGCGACGCGCTGGTGGAGGTTGGCGAGCTTCTGCAGTTCGGCGGCGCGGTCGGCTTCGGGCAGGGTCTGGATGCGGGCGACGGCGCCCTGGAGGGCGAGGTTGAGGCGGGCGACGCGCTCGCTGAGGGTGCCGCCGGCATCCTGCGTGGCGGGCGCGGGCGGATCGCCGGTGCGCCCGATCCGGCTGTAGGCGTTTTCCGATTTGCCGACCTCGGCGAAGACGGCATCGAGCTGCTTCTGCAGGGTGGCGGCGGCCTGCTGGTTTGCGGGGCCGGCGGCGACCGGGCCGATGGTCAGGGGCACATCGTAGGTGGTGACGAGGCACTTCACGCCGGCGTCGAGGCTGCGCTCCTTGAGGACGCGGCGGAGCTGGGGGACGATGGCGAGGCGGTAGATGTTTTCGGGGATGGATTCCTGGGGATCACAGGTGATGGGGATGAGGTGGGAGGGGGGGATGGCGCGGGCGTGGAGGTAGTGCTCGGCGACCTTGAGGGAGGCGTCGCTTTTGGCGTTGTAGATGACGACGATGTCATCGGGGGTGAGGGCGCGGGCGGGGGCGGCGGCGAGGAAAGAGGCGAGGAGGGCCGCGATGCAGGAGGTAAGCGGGGCTTTCTTCAACGGTCACTCTTTCAGGAAGCCCATGGCGGCGGAAACCATCATGCGGATGCCGACGGGAACGGCGGCGTCGGTGAAGTCGAAGCGCGGGTTGTGGAGCATGGGGTAGGTGTCGGCCTCCATGGGCTGCACGCCGAGGACGAAGAAGCAGCCGGGGACGCGCTTGAGGTAGAACGCGAAGTCTTCGCCCCACATGGCGGGGCGTGGGGCCCAGACGAAGGCTTGTTCGCCGAGGGCGGCGGCGGCGGTTTTGGCGATGAAGTCGGCGAGGGCGGGGGTGTTGGCGGTGACGGGGGTGGTGCCGTAGTACTCGAAGGCGACGGAGCAGCGGTGGGCATCGGCGACGCCGCGGCAGATGCGTTCAATGGAGGCGATGAGGGCGCGGTGGCGGGTTTCGGAAAGGGCGCGGATCGTGCCATTCATTTCCACCTTGTCGGGGATAACGTTGAAGGCGGAGCCGCCGGCGATCTGGGAGACGGTGACGACGGCGGCGTCGTTGGGGTCGACCTCGCGGGAGATGATGGTCTGGAGGGCGGTGACGCAGGCGGCGGCGCAGACGAGGGGGTCGATGCAGTCCTGGGGGCTGGCGGCATGACCGCCGCGGCCGGAGACGAGGATGCGGAAGCCGTCGACGCTGGCGAGGAGGGGACCGGCGCGGGTGCCGACCATGCCCACCTTGAGGCCGGGCCATCCGTGGAGGCCGAAGATGGCGTCGACGCGGGGTTTATCGAGGGCGCCGTCCTGGCACATTTTTTCAGCACCAAGGCCGCCTTCCTCGGCGGGCTGGAAGAGGAGTTTGACGGTGCCCCGGAGATCGCGGGCGTGTTCCTTGAGGAGGGCGGCGGCGCCAAGGAGAACGGCGACGTGGCCATCGTGGCCGCAGGCGTGCATGACGCCGGGGATGGTGGAGGCGTAGCGGGCGCCGGTTTCCTCGAGGATGGGAAGAGCGTCCATGTCGGCGCGGAGGGCGACACATTTGCCGTCGGTGGCGCCGGGGATGAGGGCGACGATGCCGGTGCCGCCGGCCCAGCCGCGGGTGTAGGGGATGCCGAGGGCGTCGAGCTCGCGGCAGATGAGGGAACTGGTGAAGGTTTCCTGGTAGCCGAGCTCGGGGTGGCGGTGGAGTTCGTGGCGGAGTTCGACGGCGTGATCGGCGACGCCTTCGAGGTTGGCAAAAACGTGCTTTTCTGGACCCATAGGGGGGTGAACCTCCATTCGCACCCTACCCGGGGGATGGGGCGAAAGCAACGGCGGGGGGGAGGGCGTTTTGCCTGGTAGAACATTGAGTTTTCTTCGGTGTTTATCATGGTTTTGGGAAAAAAGGGGTAAAAAACATCGGTGTGTATCATGGGGAGGTGGGGTTTTCTTCGGTGTTTGCCAAGGTTTTGCAATTTTGAGACACCGGTGTTTGGAGGCGCGGGGGGGAGGAACCACGGAGACACGGAGGGCACGGAGGGGGGACGATGGGGATTGGCCATAGATGAACAGGGATGAACACGGATTTTGGGGGGGACGACAAGGGGTTTTTCCACAAATTGCACAAATGATCACCAATGGGGTGGGGCATGGGGGGCGCTCCTTTTGTTTTCTTTCTATAGAGGGGGAGTGCGCCCAGTTTGTGCGCACACGGTGGGGTGGGGATTTGGGTTAAGTTGTTTGGGGTGTGGGGGTTGGGGGATTTATTTTGGGATTACTTCAAACCTTTTTGCTGCCAAGTTGTGCGCGCGGGGACGCGCGGCCTCAAGGCGGTGGGGGCGGGGTGGGGTGGTGGTGGGTAGGATGGTGGGGGTTTTTGTGCAGGGAGGTTGGTGTGGTTGTGGCTCGTGATATGGATGCGGTTACGCGGGAGCGGGCGCGGGGGCTGGTGATGGCCCATGGATGGAATGCGACGGCGTACCAGATTTTAAATCCGGGGATGGGGTATTGGTTTTCGGAGCGGGCGCCGGGGGTGGTGGGGTATGTGGCGCGGGGGAGGCGGTGGGTGGTGGCGGGGGGGCCGGTGTGTGCGGAGGAGGATCTGGGGGTGGTGACGGCGGAGCTGGAGGGGGCGGCGCGGAAGCGGGGGAAGCGGGTGTGTTATGTGGCGGCGGCGGAGCGGCTGGAGGCGTTTTTTGAGGGGTCGGCGGAGCATTCGAAGGTGACGCTGGGGGCACAGCCGGTGTGGGAGCCGGCGGGGTGGAAGGGGATTGTGAAGGAGCGGTCGAGTTTGCGGCAGCAGTTGTCGCGGGCGCGGAACAAAGGGGTCGCTGTCGCGGTGAAGCCAGCCACCGCGTTGCGGGAGGATGTACGGTTGCGGGGGTGTTTGGCGGAGTGGCTGGAGGCGCGGTTGATGCCGCCGCTGCATTTTCTGGTGGAGCCGGCGACGTACGAGGGGGAGTTGGCGGATCGGTTGCTGCTGGTGGCGGAGATGGGGGGGAAGCCGGTGGGGTTTTTGCTGGCGTCGCCGATACCGCAGCGCGGGGGATTCCTGGTGGAGCAGATTGTGCGGGGGAAGGGGGCGCCGAATGGGACGGCGGAGTTGTTGATAGACGGGATGATGGGGGAACTGGTGCGGCGGGGGAGCGGGTATGTGACGATGGGGATGGTGCCGCTGACAGAGCACGCAAAGGGGTGGATGGCGGAGAACCCGTGGTGGATGAAGCTGATGATGACGTGGGCGAAGGCGCATGGGCGGCGGTTTTACCGGTTCGACGGGCTGGAGCAGTTTCGGGACAAGATGCGGCCGGCGCGATGGGAGCCGATCTATGCGATTTCGAACGAGCGGCGGTTTTCGCCGGCGTCGGCGGCGGCGATGATGGCGGCGTTTTCGGAGGGGGCGCTGGTGGGGATGGTGGCGAGGGCGCTGGGGAGGGCGGTGGTGATGGAGGTCGAACGTGTGGGGGCGAGGCTGAAGACGCAGAACGCCCCACTCAAGACATTGGGATAGGGAGCGGCGGTGATTGGTAATTGGTAATTGGTAATTGGTAATTGGGGAGCGGTTGGGCGCGGTTGGGCGCGGTGGGGGCGGGCGGGGGCTGGGTTAGAGGTGTTGTTTCATGAATTGGATGAAGATGGGCCAGTCGGTGGGCATGGTGCCGTGGCCACCGGCGTGCATGAAGTAGCCGAGGTCGTGGAGGATGGGTTGGTTGGCGTCGGGGAAGGTGGTGGTGTCGAGGGGGTCTTTGCCGAGGAGTTTGTAGACGGGTCCGGCGGCGACGGCGGATTCGAATTCGCCCTTGGGATCGGACCAGCCGTCGGTGGTGCCGGTCTGGAGGAGGATGGGTCGGGGGGCAATGCAGGCGAGGAGCATGTGGCCGTCGACGGGGGAGGTGTTGGGATCCTTGGCCCACTTGGCGTAATTGGCGGCGAACTGGTAGGGGTAGCGGGAGGGGGCGACGAGGTGGGCGATGGTTTCGCCGTAGTTTCGGCGGGAGAGAGCGGCGCCGCCTTCACCGCCGCAGGAGGCGATGACGAGTGCGACGCGGGGTTCGCGGGCGCCTTCCCAGGTGACGGTTTTGCCGAGCCGTGAGACGCCGTAGATGGCGATTTTTTTGGCATCGACCTGGGGATCGGTTTCGAAGTAGTCGATGGCGCGGGACATGCCCCAGGCCCAGGCGGAGATGGCGCCCCATTCGTCGGGAGCGGGTTCCGTTTCGCCGGGTTTGAGATAGACGTGGCGGATGCCGCCGATGGTGGAGTCGAGGGCGTCGGGTTCGACGTCGGCGTAGTTGAACATGGCGACGCCGAAGCCGGCGTCGAGGAGGTCGGCGACGGGCTCGCCGCCGAAGGGGAAGCCGGTGGTGGCGGGCTTGTATTGCTTGGTTTTGGCGTCCCAGATCTGGCCGACTTTGACGCCGGGATCGTTGGGAACGGTGAGGTTGTTGGCGGTGAAGTTGATGCAGAGGAGGAGGGGGACGGGGCCGGTGGCCTTGGCGGGGAGGTATTCGAGGAGCTGGATGTTGTGGGCGTCTTTGTCCTTGGTGAGGTGGATGGTGGTTTGCTTGCGGATGGCTTTGCCGTCGAAGGCGGGGACGCCTTTTTCGAAAGTGTCAAAGGAGAGGTCGGCGGGTTTGGGGGGGACTTTGCCGTATTGGTTTTCTTCGAAGAGGGCGAGGAGTTCGGGGCGGCGTTTCTGGAGGAAGGTGGCAGGGTCGGTGACTTTTTGGCCGTTGTTTAAGGTCAGGGGGTCGGGGAGGGTAAAGGTGCCGACGTTGGCTTCGATGTAGTTGACGGGGATACCGGCGATGGGGGCGGAGGTGGTCTGGTCGAGGACCTTGGTGGGGGCGGGGCCCTGGGGACCGCGGCCGGCGCGGGCGCCGCGGGTGGCGGGGGCGGAGGTGGCGGGAGCGGTTTGTGCGAAAGTGGTGGTGGCGAGGGTGAGGAGGAGGGCGGCGGTGTGGATGGGGCGCATGAGGGGCTCCTTCTGGTGGGTCTCATGCGCTAACGATGGGGAGGGTGGGGTATTGCGGGGGGGACGTGGGATGAGCTTTTTGCGGCGCGGGGCCGGGCGAGGATTGGACGGGCCGGGTGAGGCGAGGGGGCCGTAGACCCACCCCGCGGAGGGGGTGGGCTTTGTATGTACATGCCGGTATCGGTTGGCTCACGCGGTTTCGAGGGCGGGGTCGGTCTGGGTTTGGGCGGGGAGGGGTTCGGGGAGCTTGGTGAGGCGGAGGGTGTTGTGGGATTTTTCGAGGTAGACGATGCGGAAGAGGAAGCCGGGGGTTTCGCGGGCGAGGTGGAGGTTTTCGACGCCGGCGGGTTGGAGGAGTTCGAGGAGGGAAAGGTCGGAGCGCCAGCCAAGGTGGCGGCAGATCGGATCGATGGCGGTTTCGATCCAGGAGAGGACGGGCCAGGGGGAGCGGAAGTGGTTGACGATGACGAGGTGGGCGTGGGGCTTGGCGACGCGGAAGGCTTCGGCGAGGCAGCGTTGGGGATCGGGGACGGTGGTGATCAGGTGGGAGAGGAAGACGGTGTCGAAGGAGCCATCGGGGAAGGGGAGGTTGAGGGCGTCGGCCTGGAGGAGTTGGGTGTGGGATCTGGGGGAGTCGGCGCGGACGGACTTTTCGTCGAGTTTTTTCTGGGCCTGGGCGAGCATGGCGCCGCAGAGGTCGATGCCGGTGACGTGGACGTCGTCGGGGTAGTAGGCGAGGGAGAGGCCGGTGCCGATGCCGATGTCCAGGACGCGGTCATGGCGGTTGAAGGGGACGGCGGTGATGGCTTTGCGGAGGCGTTTTTTGAAGAGGAATTCAGCGGCATCGTAAAAGCGGCCGTAGATGTTGTAGATGTTGTTGGAGATGGGCTTCGACATGGTGGGGG
>JBEHXY010000248.1:0-6234 GCA_048498455.1 Planctomycetota bacterium
CGACGCCTCTGTTGACTGGGACTTCGGCCAGCCCCGCCGCCACCGCCACGCCTCCCGCGACCACCAGCGCCACGTCTTCGGCTTCGACTGGCGCACCTTTTATCCCTACTACTACACCGAACCCCAGCGGGAAAAGGACCCCTTCCCCGACGCCACCGCACGCCACCACTGGACCGCCAGCTGGTGGAAAAACGGCGGCATCTGAACCTGCTCCTTTAGCCCACCACCCGCACGTTCGCCCGCGCCCGCGCAAACTCCTCCGCCTTCCGCTTCCGCTCCATCCCGTAACGCCACTCCCGAAACGCCACCGCCGCCACCACCGTCAACACCACCATCGCCAGCCCCCACACCACCTTGTCATACTTCCCCGGAAACGCCGAGTCCGGCATCCCCATCAACATCACAAACTGGACGATCCAAAAAATCGCACACATCACCCCCATCAGCCCAAACACCCAGAACGACGGCGCAAAGTTGAACAATCCCAATACACCCATCACAGCACCTCCACCCGCCATTCTCTGCCCCACCCTTCCCCCGTCAACAAAATTCCCGCCCTCCCCCGCCGCTCCCGCCTCTACCCGCCCTCACCCTCCTCACCGCCCTCCTCCTCGCCCAATACCGCGTCATGCACCTCCCCCTTGCGGCCCAAACCCGATTCCCAAACCCGAAGCGCGCACAACTTGGCAGCCAAAAGGTTTGAAGTAACCCCAAAATAAATCCCCCAACCCCCACACCCCCAACCCCTTACCAAAAAATTCACCTCTACGTGTGCGCACAAACTGGGCGCGATCCCCCTCTATAGAAAGCAAAAGGAGCGCGCCCCATGCCCCACCCATTCGTGTCCATTCGTGTTTTTGTGGAAAATTTATCCGTCCTCCCCTTTTTCGTGCCTTTGTGTCTTCGTGGCCATTCCCCCCCGCCGTCCCACCCAAAAAAATCCGTGTTCATCCGTGTTCATCGGTGGCCAATTCCCATCCGAACAAGGTGTCCCAAATCCCGCCCCCCATGATCATCTTCTACAAAACAAGCCCTCCCACAGCACCCCCCATGATGATCTTCCGAGAAATCCGAGGCGCCCCCATGATCATCTTCTGCAAAACAAGCCTTTTACCATTCACTATTCACGATTCCCCCGCCTTCCGTTACCATCCTCCCCTACCCCTTTTCTTTCGCGCGAGGAGCTCACCATGTCCACCGTCCCCCCCCCTACCCCCCTCGGTCTGGCCGCCTCCTTCGGCTTCGGCGACCGCACCGGCCTGGCTACCCCCGGCCACATCGCCGCCCTGCGCAAGGCCGGCAAATCCATCAAGCCCATGTTCGCCCAGCAGTCCATCCGCGAAATGACCCGCACCAACCGCACCCCCACCCAGGTCATGGCCGACGCCATGAACGCCATGGAAAAGGCCGGCTACACCAGCCAGCACGGTGCCGACGCCGACCACCTCAAGGTCCCCGCCGACGTCGACATCACCGCCGCCGCCGGCTTCCCCTTCTTCACCATCGATCCCTCCGATGATGTCGACCCCCAGGCCGACAACTACGACGCCCAGACCCTCGATTCCAAGTTCAACGCGGTGAAATCCGAAATCGCCTGGCTCGACGAATACAAAGGCAAAACCGTCACCCTCAAAACTGGCGCCAAGATCGACCTCAACGAACAAGCCCTCAAGCGCGCCGCCGTCAAATATGGCCGCGCCATCAACCGCACCATCAAACTCGCCAAGCACATCGACCAGGTCCACACCAAGTCCGGCAAGCCCTACGAAATCGAACTCTCCGTCGACGAGACCCCCCAGCCCACCACCCTCGCCGAACACTGGATCATCGCCCAGCAGGTCCTCAAGGGCGGCGTCAAACTCGTCTCCCTCGCCCCCCGCTACATCGGCGACTTCGAAAAAGGCGTCGACTACAAGGGCGACGTCTCCGCTTTCGAAAAATCCCTCGCCGACCACGTCGCCATCATGGAAGACCTCGGCCCCTACAAACTCTCCCTCCACTCCGGTTCCGACAAACTCTCCATCTACACCCCCTTCGCCCGCATCACCAAGGGCAAGTGGCACGTCAAAACAGCCGGCACCTCCTACCTCGAAATGCTCCGCGTCGTCGCCCGCCACGATGAAAAATTCTTCCGCGAACTCATCGACTTCGCCCGCGGCCGCTACGACACCGACAAGGCCACCTACCACGTCTCCGCCGAAGTCAACCAGGTGCCCGCCCCCAAGGATCTCAAAACCGCCAAAGACCTGGAGTCCACCTACCTCGAACTCTGGCCCGACGTGAAGCCCGGCGCCGGCTTCACCAAGCCCGGCCGCCAGATCCTCCACTGCACCTTCGGCAGCACCCTCACCAACCCCGACCTCGCCAAGCGCATCCGCGCCGTCCTCGAAGCCCACAACGACACCTTCACCGAAGTGCTTACCGAACACTTTGCCAAGCACCTCGAGGCCCTCAACAAGGGCATGTCGTAACTCCCCCGTCGTAAGAAAAAACGCGGGCGCCGCAAGGCGCCCGCCCCTTCCCTCGGAGATGTACATGGCGTGGGTCTGGTTGCTGCTGGCAGGAATCTGCGAAATGGTCTGGCCCCTGGGCTTCAAGTTCACCCACGGCTTCACCACCCGCTACTGGGCCGTCGCCATCACCTGCGCCGTCATGATCCTCAGCTTCTACCTCATGAGCCTCGCCACCCGCGGCGGCATCCCCGTCGGCACCACCTACGCCGTCTGGACCGGCATCGGCGCCGCCGGCACCGCCCTCCTCGGCATGCTCCTCTTCGGCGAATCCCGCGACGTCATGCGCCTCGTCTGCCTCTCCCTGATCATCTGCGGCGCCGTCGGACTCAAGTTCCTCTCCCCGCCCGACGAAGCCAGCGCCACGCAAACCGCTCCCGCCGCCCCGGAGGCGCAGGGATGAACGACTCCCGCCAAAAACGCTACCGCGAAGTCCTCACCGCCCTCTGCAACCTCCCCACCGCCCCTTACTGCGAAAAGGCCGTCATCGACTGGCTGCTTGCCTGGACCACCACCTTGGGCAAGACCGTCCGCGTCCGCCGCGACGGCGTCGGCAACGTCCACGTCGAATACCGCCGCGGCAAAATCAAGAGCCCGCCGCTGGTCATCGAAGCCCACCTCGATCACCCCGGCTTCGTCCTCACCGGCACCGCTCGCGACGGAACCCTCCGCGCCGAATTCCGCGGCGGCGTCCGCCCCTCCTTCTTCGCGGGCGCCCGCGCCAAGTTCTGGAACGGCGCCCACTGGATCCCCACGAAAGTAAAAAGCGTCCGCCAGATCAAAGGCCGCCGCACCCTCTCCGCCGAGCTCGCCCCCGTGAAGGAAAAGCTCCCCGCCGGCACGCTGGGCATGTGGGACCTCCCCGAAGCCCGCTTCGACGGCCCGATTTTCTCCGCCCGCGTCTGCGACGACCTCGCCGGCGCCGCCGCCATCGTCTGCCTGCTCGAAGAACTCGTCGCCGCCAACATCGACGGCCACATCATCGGCCTCTTCACCCGCGCCGAGGAAGTCGGCTTCGCCGGCGTGCTCGCCGTCTGCGAAAACCACTGGATCCCCAAAAACGCCCGCGTCATCGGCCTCGAAACCAGCAAGGCCACCGCCGCCGGGGGCGGCGCCACCCAGGGCGACGGCGCCATCACCCGCGTCGGCGATCGCACCGGCATCTTCAGCCCCGGCCTCACCCACTTCCTCACCCAGGCCGCCGGTCACGTCGGCGATGCCGATTCCTCCTTCAAGTACCAGCGGCGGCTGATGGACGGCGGCACCTGCAACTCCACCGCCTTCCTCGCCTACGGCTACGACTCCGCCGCCATGTGCCTCGCCCTGGGCAACTACCACAACATGACCGTCAAGGGGGAAATCGGCTGGGGCGACGGCGCGAAAGCCGGCAAAAGCATCGCCAGCGAAACCATCCACCTCGACGACTTCGCCGGCATGGTCCGCATCCTCGTCGAAACCGCCAAACGCATCAGCAGCTACGAGCCCGGCCTCAAGGTCGTGCGCGAGCGCCTCGCAAAAATGCACCGCGAAGAGCACAAACCCCTCTTCGCCACCGCAAAACTCTAAACCGCCGCGGGATGCTCCCCTGCGCCATCGTCTGCTGGCTCGCCCGCAGCGCCATGAGCACTGCGGACGCTCAGTGCGGGATGGGTCGGGCGAACAGCGACAGGTCCTGGTTTGCCGGATCGTTCACCTGGTAGCGCGTCACCGTCGCCGTCCGCCGCTGCATCAGCGTGTAGCCCGTTTCTCCGCCGCGACGCCACTCCGTCAGCCTCATGAGTTTATAGGGGAGCTGCAGCGACCCCACGGTGCGAAAATCCTCGGCGATGGTCGTCTGCCGCGAGGAGTCGCTTTCCACCACCACCTGCTCCAGCGCATACCCGCGCGCGGGATTGAAGAAGTAGCGAATGGTCGGACGCTCCCGCTCGATGCCCTCGACCCGCCCCTGTTCGCCGGCGCGCAATTGCATCCGCGCAACGACCTCCGGCATGTTCCATTCCTTGCGGTCAACCGCCCGCAGGCCCAGCGCCTGGTCCTCGAAAACGATGACCAATTCAGAGAGGGAGAGTTCGTTCATGGGCGTGGTGAAGAATTCGGCGCGCTCGCCGATGCGCACCTGCGGAAAGGTGATCGTCATGCCCGAAGGCGACCTGATTTCCTTGAGCGTCCCCTCAAACGGCGGTATGGCGATTGCCGTGTCCATCAAGTCGAAGCGCGTGTTGCCGCGGCAGTAGCGAAAGACTTCCCTGGACTTTTTCCAAACACCCAGCGGCGCCTCGATCGAAACGGCGGGGAGGGCGACGTTGTCGATATCGCTGGTGCACTCCATGGTCAGGTTGCCCAGCGCCGCCAGGCGCGCCTGGATGCCCGCCCGCGCGGCGGCGGCGGGCGCGTCGTCTGGAGGAACCGCGGCCGCGGCCGGCTCGGCCGCCTTCCGCGGCTGCGCACAGCCAAGCACCGCCACCACCATGGCCAGCAATCCAAGGGGAAAGGCCCAGCGCGTCATGGCACCCTCGCTTTCCGGTTCTTTCACGGTCTTTTGCGCCCCATTGTCCCCGGAAAACGGCCCGCGGGCGAGAGACGTTGCGTTTTTGAAAACCGGGGCGAGAATGAGGAAATGAGCGATCGTCCTTCCCTGCCGTCCGTTCCCATTCATCTGGTCCAGAAGCCCGAGGAGCTGGCGCGCGTGTGCGACCACCTGCGAGCGGCGGGCGTGTTCGCCTTCGACACCGAGTTCATCGGGGAGAACACCTACCAGCCGGTGCTGTGCCTGGTGCAGGTGGCGACCGTGGAGCGGGTGGAGCTGATCGATCCTTTCGCGCTCGATGCCGAAGCGCTCTCGCCGCTGTGGGCGCTGGTGGGCGATCCGCAGGTCGAGAAGATCTGCCACGCCGGCGACCAGGATGTGGAGATCGTCTGGCAGCAGAGCGGCCGCGTGCCGCAGAACATGTTCGACACGCAGATCGGCGCCGGCATGATCGGCCTGACCTACCCGACGGCGCTGTGGCGGGCGGTGGAGCATTTCACCGGCGTCACGCTCGAGAAGGCCCATACCTTTTCCGCGTGGGATCGCCGGCCGCTGAGCAAGGCGCAGTTTCAGTATGCGGTCGATGACGTGCGTTACCTGCCGACGGTGCACGCGGCGATGAAGCAGCGGATCACGGAGCTGGGCCACCTGGAGTGGATGCGCGGCGCGTGCAACGAGATGTGCGCCGAGGCGGCGGGGCCGGTGGAATCGCGGAAGCTGTTCGTGCGGATTCGCGGCGCACCGGGTCTCAACGGGATGCAGCTGGCCGTGCTGCGGGAGATCGTGGCGCTGCGGGAGCAGATCGCGTACGAGCACGATGTGCCCTCGCGCGCGGTGGTGAAGGACGAGGTGCTCCTGGAGATGGCGACGCGGATGCCGGCGACGCGGGCGGCGCTGGCGGGGCTCAAGGAAATGCCGCCGCGGGCGGTGGAGCAGGATGGCGAGGCGTTTCTGGAAGCGATCAAGCGCGGCCGCGCGGTGCCTGCCGAGGAGCAGCCCAGCATCACTGTTCCCAGCGAGGATTCCGCGGAGATCAAGCGGCTGGGCGAGACGCTGTGGGTGGCGACGCAGGTGATCTGCCTGGGCCAGAGCGTGACGCCGGCGCTGGTGACCAGCCAGAGCGAAGTGATGGCGCTGGCGCGCCTGGTGCATCGCAAGAAGCCGCTGGACAAGCACCCGCTGATGACCGGCTGGCAC
>JBEHXY010000249.1:0-6228 GCA_048498455.1 Planctomycetota bacterium
CCGGCCCCGCCACCCCCGGCCCCCCCACCGTCGCAAACCCCACCCACTTCACCGACCCATCCGGCCAATACCCCAGCGGCCATGTCTGCGTCGGCAACGCGTTCCCGTCCGCCCCCTTCAACGCAAACGCCTGCCCCTTCTGCACCGTCCCCTTCGCAAACGGCACCCCGAAACTCACCCCCACCGGCATCGCCGGCGGATTCTTCTCCAGCCACCCCACCGTCGCATCCGCCCCAAACGCTGTCGTGGTCGCAACCAACGCCGCCGCCGCCGTCAACAATCCGCTCAGACGCATCGTCACTCCTCGCTTCAAATGCCAGTCCATCTCCCTCTACAACGCCGCCCAAGCCGCTCCAATTCATCCCAAACGCAATGATTCCACAGGACGATCCGTTATCCTTCCTACACGTCACCCCATTTTCTACGAACAAATCGAGGCTGCCCCCATGACCATGAAGCATCTGTCCGTCGCCCTGCTTCTCACCGCCGCCCTCTCCCCTCTCGCCGCCTTCGCCGACGTCCACCCCAATCCCCTCTTCTCCGACCACATGGTCCTCCAGCAGGGCGTCGAGCTCCCCGTCTGGGGCACCGCCGATGCCGGCGAAAAAGTCACCGTCACCCTCGGCAGTGCCTCGCAAACCGCCACCGCCGATGCCGATGGCAAATGGATGCTCAGACTCCCCGCTCAAAAAGCCGCCGGCCTCGACGTCCCCGCCGCCCAAATGACCATCGCCGGCAAAAACTCCCTCACCATCACCGACATCCTCATCGGCGAAGTCTGGCTCGCCTCCGGCCAGTCCAACATGCAGTTCCCCGTCTCCAAGGCCAAGGCTTCCTACGCCGGACTCCTCGACGAAGAAAAAGAAATCGCCGCCGCCAATTACCCCAAGCTCCGCATGTTCACCGCCAAAAACACCAAGTCTCTTACCCCCCAGGCCACCGTCGAAGGGAAATGGGAAGTCTGCTCCCCCGAAACCGTCCCCAATTGGTCCGCCGTCGGCTACCTCTTCGGCCGCGATCTCCAGCGCGAAATCAAGCAACCCGTCGGCATCCTCTCCACCGCCTACGGCGCCTCCACCGCCGAAGCCTGGATCTCCCGCGAAGCCCTCGCCGCCGACTCCCTCCTCAAGCCCATGCTGGATCGCTTCGACGCCGACGTCGCCGCCTTCAAGGCCAACCCCAACGTCACCCTCGGCGAGCTCCCGGAAAATGCCAAAAAGCCCGTCACCATCAACGGCCGTCCCGGCGCCGCCACCGCCAGGCTCGGCGATCCCGTCAACGACCAGCACCAGCCCACCGTCCTCTTCAACGGACAGCTCAACCCCCTCATCCCCTACGCCATCAAAGGCGCCCTCTGGTACCAGGGCGAATCCATCGTCGGCGGCACCAAGGGCCTCATGATGTATGGCCACGTCCAGAACGCCCTCATCCAGGACTGGCGCACCCGCTGGGGCCAGGGCGACTTCCCCTTCTTCATCGCCCAGATCCCCGGCCAGCAGAACGTCTCCAACAACCCCCTCCTCCGCGAACAACAAGCCGACGCCCTCAAGCTCAAAAACACCGGCATCGCCGTCATCATGGACACCGGCGAAGCCAAAAACGTCCACCCCCACAACAAGGCCCCCCTCGGCGAACGCCTCACCACGCTCGCCCTCGCCAAAGCCTACGGCCAGAACGTCGAATTCTCCGGCCCCGTCTTCGACTCCCTCAAAATCGACGGCGACAAGGCCGTCGTCAAATTCACCCACGCCGACGGCCTGATGGCCAAGGGCGGCGGCTCCCTCAAATGGTTCCAGGTCGCCGGCCAGGATCAGAAATTCCACGACGCCACCGCCACCGTGCAAGGCGACTCCGTCATCGTCTCCAGCCCCGACGTCCCCTCCCCCGTCGCCGTGCGCTATGCCTGGGACAACTTCCCCGAAGGCGCCAACCTCTACAATAAAGAGGAGCTCCCCGCCTCCCCCTTCCGCACAGACCACTGGGACTATCCCATCCAAGGCATCGTCGAATCACCGTAACCCTTCCCCCAGCCTCACAGATGCCACGACAGCGCCCTACCCTCGCGCCAAATCCGGTTGGCCGCAGCACCCTTTCCCCGCATGCACCCCATTGAACCCGCGCCGAATTTAGGGTATCTCCATCATTTGAAGTTCCGACAACTTATTCTTTTCCAGGAGGTTTTATGCGTTCTCGCATGCACACCCGTGCCCTCCCCTCCCTTCTGGCGCTGTCCCTCGTCGCCGCCGTTCCCACTTTTGCCCAATCCGATCCAGCCACGCCCCAGTCTCCCGCCGCCATGACCACCCTCGCTCGCAAGCTCCTCGACGGCGATGGCGTCCCGAAAGACCTGCCGCGCGCTTTCGAACTTTTCAAAAAAGCCGTCGATGCAGGCAACACCGACGCCGCCGGCAATCTCGGCTGGATGTACCAGCACGCCCTGGGCACGCCCGCCGATTACGACAAGGCCATGTTCTATTACAAAATGGCCGCCGATGCCGGCAGCTCCGCCTCCATGAACAACATCGGCACCCTCTACCATGACGGACAGGGCGTCCCCCAGGACTACGGGAAAGCCATGGAGTGGTTCAAAAAAGCCGCCGACAAAGGCAGCGGCACCGCCATGAATTGGATCGGCCTCATGTACATCCACGGCCGCGGTGTGCCCAAGGACGAAGAGGAAGGACTCATCTGGTTCCACAAGTCCGCCGACATCGCCGGCAACGCCGGGGGCCTCGAAAAAATCGGCTACTGCTATGAATATGGCCACGGCGTCGCAAAAGACCCCGTCCAGGCCCTCGCCTGGTACAAAAAAGCCGCCGACGCACAAAACGCCGAGGCCATGCTCGCCCTTGGCCGCATTTACCGCGACGGTAAAGGCGTCGATCGCGATTACGCCGCCGCCATGAAATGGTTCAAAAAGGCCGCCGACAACGGAGAATCCGACGGCTTCGCCTGGGTCGGCCTGCTCTACGCCAACGGCCAGGGCGTCGCCAAAGATTACACCGCCGCCCTCGGCTGGTACCGCAAGGCCGCCGACGCCGGCAACGCCTCCGGCATGTACGACGTCGCCTCCTGCTATGAGGAAGGCCACGGCGTCGACAAGGACATGGAACAAGCCTTCGCCTGGTATCAGAAAGCCGCCGAGGCCGGTGACGACGACGGCATGTCCCAGGTCGGGTGGATGTACCGCCAGGGGCTCGGCACCGACAAAGACTATGACAAGGCCATGATCTGGTACAAAAAGGCCGCCGACAGAGGCAACATCCCCGCCACCACCAACATCGGCGTTCTCTATTACAACGGCTACGGCGTCAAACAGGACTACGCCGAGGCCCTCAAGTGGTTCCGCAAGGCCGCAGAAGGCAAGAGCGGCACCGCCATGAACTGGCTCGGCTCCATGTACCATGACGGCGAAGGCGTCCCCGCAGATGCCGAGCAATCCGCCGCCTGGTATCGCAAGTCCGCCGAAGAAGTCTCCCACCCCGCCGGCATGTACGAATACGGTTACTGCTTCGAGTCCGGCAGCGGCGTCGAAAAAAATTACACCGACGCCATGAAGTGGTACCTCAAGGCCGCAGGCGCGGGCAACCTTGACTCCATGTCCGGCATCGGCCGCCTCTACCGTGATGGCAAAGGCGTCGACAAAGACCCTGAAGAAGCTCTCAAGTGGTTCAAAAAGGCCGCCGACAAGGGCAGCGCCACCGGCATGTACTACGTCGCCGTCGCTTACGAAAACGGCGAAGGCACCGACAAGGACCTGCAGCAGGCCCGCGAGTGGTACCAGAAAGCCGCCGACGCCGGTGACAGCGACTCCAAGAAGTGGATCAAGTCCCACTCCGGCAACTGACCGCGTCGCCCGCCCCGTCCTGGGCGGTCCGTGGCGTCGGTGTGGCCCTTACTTCGCCTGGCCGTAATACGCGCCGGGCCCATGCTTCCGCAGGAAGTGCTTGTCCAGCAGCGCCTGCGAGATCGCCCCCACCTCTGCGCGAATCGTCAGGCTCTGCAACTGCATCTTCGCCACGTACTCCAGCACGATCGCGTTCTCCAGCGCCTTCGCCGGCGTCGTCCCCCACGCAAACGGTGCGTGGCTCGCCACCAGCACTCCCGGCACCTGGTCCGCATCCATCCCGCGATCGCGGAAACACTGGATGATGTTCTTCCCCGTGTTCAGCTCATAGTCCCCGCCGATTTCCTCTGGCGTCATCGGCCGCGTGCACGGAATCGTCCCGTAAAAATGATCCGCATGCGTCGTCCCCAGGCAAGTGATGTCCGAGAGCGCCTGCGCAAAGCTCGTCGCATAGTCCGAGTGCGTGTGCACGATCCCCCCCAGCCCACCGAACGCCTGGTACAGCAGCAGATGCGTCGGCGTGTCCGAACTCGGCCGCCCTTTCCCCTCCACGATCTTCCCATCCTTGATCGACAGCACCACGATGTCCGCCGGCGCCAGCCGCGAATAAGGCACCCCGCTCGGCTTGATCGCCATCACCCCCGCCTCCCGATCCACCCCCGACGCATTCCCCCACGTGAGCTTCACCAGCCTCGCCTCCACCAGCGCCATATTCACTCGATAAACTTCTTCCTTCAGCGCTTCAAAAGCCATCCAGCACCCGCAGCAAAGTATTGGTGTTCATTCGTGTTCATTTGTGGAAGATTTATCCGTCACGCCTTCCGCGCTTCGTCGCGGATCGTCAGCAATTCCTTCATCACATCGCCGAGCGAATCCTTGTGCCCCGCGATCCCAAACGCGTCATGCAGCCGCCGGTACAGTTTGTACAGCCGGTCATACACCTCCGCCGCCTGCGGCTGGGGCGTGAACGTCCGCTCGCTCTTGGTCGCCATCACGCCGATGGCCGAATTGAAATCCCCATACCCCCCCGCCGCCTTGCCCGCCACCACCGCCCCGGCGATCGCCGATCCCAGCGCACAGGTCTGGGCGCTCTGCGAAATCGCCACCGGCCGCCCCATGGCGTCGGCATAAATCTGCATCGCCATCGGGTTCTTCGTGGCGATGCCGCCGCCGCTCACCACCCGTTTCGCCGGCACGCCATACTCTTCAAACCGCTCCATGATCACCCGCGCCCCAAACGCCGTCGCCTCGATCAGCGCCCGGTAAATCTCTGCCGGCGTCGTGTGCAGCGTCAACCCAAAAATCGTCCCCGTCAGCCGCTGATCGACGAGCACCGTCCGGTTCCCGTTGTGCCAATCCAAAACCAGCAGCCCGCTCTCCCCCGGCCGCAACTTCGCCGCCCCCTCCGTCAGCGCCTCGTGCGATCCCTTCTCGTTCCCCCCCGGCTGCACCACCTGCACAAACCAGTTGAAAATGTCCCCCACCGCCGACTGCCCCGCCTCCATCCCATAGAACCCCGGCACCACCGACGCCGGCACAATCCCGCAAAGCCCCGGCACGTCCGCCAGCGGCTCGTTTAACGGCGACACCATCAAATCGCATGTCGAAGTCCCCATGATCTTCACCAGCACGCCTGGCTGAATCCCCGAACCCACCGCCCCCAGATGCACATCAAATGCCCCCACCGCCACCGGAATCCCCGCCTTCAATCCCGTCTTCTTCGCCCACCCGTCACTGAGCCCCCCCGCCGCATCCGCCACCGTGTACACTTTCGGCGGCAGCGTCTTGCCCACGCGCACCAGCCGCGGATCGATGGCCTTCAAAAATTCCTCGTCCGGATACCCGCCCCAGCCTTCGTTGAAAAACGCCTTGTGCCCCGCGGCGCAGACACCGCGCTTCAACACCGACGGATTCTCCGTCCCGCAGAGCGCCGCCGGAATCCAGTCGGCAATCTCCACCCACGTCGCCGCCGCATCAAACACCGCCGGCGCCACGCGTGCACAATGCAGAATCTTCGCCCAGAACCATTCCGACGAATACTTCCCGCCGCACTTCGCCAGGTACTGCGGCCGCAGCTTGCCCGCGATCTCCGTGATCTCCGCCGCCTCTTCGTGCGACGTGTGATCCTTCCACAGCCACGCCAGCGCCGCCGGCTCGTTGGCGAACTTCGCCGAAAACGCCAGCGGCTTGCCCTCCGCATCGACCGGCATCGGCGTGCTGCCGGTCGTGTCCACGCCCAGCCCGATCACCTCGCCCGCCTTGACCCCCTTGGTCACCCCCTCCGCCAGCACCTGCTTGATCGTCGTCTCCGCCCCATCGAGATAATCCTGCGGATGCTGCCGCGCCAGATTCGGATCCTTGGGATCCAGCACGATGCCCGC